>CAYPTV010000001.1:0-32089 GCA_964413505.1 uncultured Bifidobacteriaceae bacterium
TCACCGAAGGATTCAAGGCCACCAAACTTTATCCGGCAAGCAGCGCCCTAGCGACAGAATGCCATTCGCTGCTCGGCGTGGTTCCTCCGCAATTTAACCTGGATCATCGCGGCCATTTGATCCGCATCGCCGCCACCATCCTGTCCACGGAATTCAAGGAAGGACAATCCCAGCGGAGCGGCTACGCGCGGACGGAGGACCACATGGTTCAGGTCTTCGAAAAACTTTCGGCATCCGAGCTGATCAATCTTTCCGTGGGCGAGCTTGCCGAGAGGTTCAACTGCAGCCGCCGCCATCTCAACCGGCTTTTTCACCAGCATTTTGGCGTTTCCGTGGCCGCCTTGAGAATGGAGATGCGGATGCTCAAGGCGATTTCTTTGTTGCGCGACGCGGACGTAAAAATCATCAACGTGGCCGACCAGTGCGGATTCAATCATCTCGGACTTTTTAACACCTGCTTCAAGCGGCGGTTCGGCACCAGCCCCGGCCAGTGGCGCAAGTCATCCGCTCCGTCCGCAAAAGCGCCTGCGCGCAAGCTTGGGAACAATCCGGTCTGCCCGCTGCAAGCCAGCGGCTCGTGCCCGATGGGTGCCAGGCTCGACGCCTCCCAGCCGGCGGTCGTGACAACCATTGCCGACAAAATCAAGGACGGCGCAAACATCCTGGCGGATTTGAAGCGCCGGGATTTGATGTTCGGGGCGCAATCGCTTTCAAACATGCAGCGCAATTCATCTGAAACCAGGGCGGAATAAAATTTGAACTTATGATTTTTTTAACGCCATTGTTTTTCTGTAGCCGCTTTTGCAAAAAAAATTTCCACTGCTGCGCGCTGCTCCTGCTTTTGGCGGCACTGCCGGCGTCGGCGCAGCAGGCATTGCAAAATTCGATTGCGGGCGACGCGGCTGCGGCGGATCGAAACCAGCAGATGCAATCCCCGGATTACACTTTCAAAAAAGGCGACTTTCAAATGCTGGTCATTCCATCGCTTGGATTTGACTGGAACGACAATGTGAACCTCACCCAGACGAACATCTGGCAGGATTACATCATCAAGCCGGCTGTCGGCATCACGGCCAGTTATCCGTTCACCCAGCGCAATCTTTTGTATCTGAATTTTTCAATCGGTTACGACCGTTACATTCTTCATCCGCAATTGAGCACATTGGACATCAATTCCACCTCAAAGACCGGGCTTTCATTCGACGTGGGAATCAAGGATGTGACGACAAGCTTTCACGACTGGATCAGCTATTCGCAAGACGCCTCCCAAGATGCGACCGTGGTCAACACACCCAGCTACGGCACCTTGCAAAACACCGCCGGGTTTGCCAGCACCTGGGACTTGAATCAAATCACGTTGTCCGCCGGCTATGATCACCAAAATGTCATCGCCACCAGTAGTGCATTTGATGACATCAATAACGCCTCGGAAATGTTGTTCGCGCGCGCCACGCTTCAGGTGCATCCCAAAGTGACCGTCGGCATTGAGTCTTCGGCCTCATTCACCACCTATGAACAGCAAGCCTTGAACAATAATAACGCCTACTCTGTCGGACCATATGTGGAGTTTCGGCCCGGCTCATATTTCACCTTGACCGTCCGCGGCGGCTATTCCATCAACCAGTTTGCAAACACCAGCACCAACATCCAGACCGCAAGCCAAGATTCGTGGTATGCCAGCGTCAACATCTCGCATCAACCGAGGGAATCCATCAGCTACTCTCTCGGCATCGGGCGTGAAGTGCAGGCCGGTGCCCAGTCGGATCTGGTTGAAGACTGGTATGTCCGCCCGGCCATCACATGGAAAATCATCAACGGCCTGGATTTCGTAACGTCCATGTCTTACGAACACGGCGACCAAGGCGTGGGAAGCGTGGGAAATTTGCCGGGAAATCCCAACGGCAATTTTGACTGGTATACCGGCGAGGTGAGCCTTCAGCATCCGCTCACCAGCCGCCTCGCAATGAGCCTGGATTACCGGCTGACCGTGCGCTCATCCGGCACGCCCAATGACGGCTACACTCAAAACATGGTCGGCTTTGAACTGACCTATCACCTGCCCGAATGAATTATTTCCTGAAACCATCAGCAACCAGTGAATTGCCGGAGACCGAAAATTCCGTCCCGCGACGAAGGCACCTGCGCAATTTGAATTTAAACAATTTTGTCAAAGCGATTCTGTTTGCCGCCGGAATTTTTTGTTGCAGTGTTCTTAAAGCGGCGGACACCGGGCTTGCGACAAATACAATTTCAAGCAATTTGACAGCGACAGCGGCCGGAAGTTCCGGCATCAACGCGGCCAATGTGCTGGACGACAAATACCGGCTTGTAATTGGGGATCAATTAAGTTTTCAGATCATTGAAGATGAGGATGATCCCGTGCATCTCGTTGTCACTGATTCGGGAGATTTGCAGGTTCCCTACATCGGCCGTTATCCGGCGGTAGGCAAGACCTGCAAGGAACTGGCGTCGGCGCTGAAGGTCGAGTTGGAAAAAGAATATTACAAGCAGGCCACCGTGATCATCGCCGTGGATGCAAAACCCGAAAGTCGCGGCAAGATTTATCTCGTCGGCGCCATCCGCGCTCCCGGGCCGGAGGACATTTCCAGCGACGAAGTGCTGACGGTGAGCAAGGCCATCCTGCGGGCGGGCGGTTTTACGGATTACGCGGATGAAAAAAACGTCAAGGTGACGCGCAGCGCCGGAGGCGGCAACAGCGGCGACAAGACGTTCGTCGTGAACGTGTCCCGGATTCTTGAAGATGGCAAAACGGCGGACGACCTGCCGTTGCAGCCGGGCGACCTTATATTTGTTCCCGAACGGATGGTCCGGTTTTAGGCAAACATGAAAAATCTAACACCAGTTCCGCCGTCGGATCCGGGCTTCCAGTTGATGGAGCCGATGACGAACAGCCACGCCGCGCCGCCTCCGAAATTTCGGCCGCAGAAGCTCTTGTTCTTCCTGCGGAAATTTTGGTGGATACCGCTCGTTGCGATGGTGTTGAGTTTCGGAATAGCCGTCTATAAATTTTTTCGGACCCCGCCGATATTTGTTTCATATGGACGTTTGGTGGAGACTGAAAAGCTGCAATTACCGGGTGGCGCCGGCTTTTCCGGTGACCAGGCCAACGGTTCTGAAAGGGACACTTATCTCGGCACGTTGTCTGAATTGCTCCGCGATGAAACAATGAGGGATATGACGACGAACAGGCTGGCAACATTCTCCACAAGCAAGTATGTCCTGGAAAATCTCGATCTCCCCGTGGACATTCAAGTCTACACCTCGGCGAAAAGTTCCATTTATACGATTGAAACACGCAGCAAGAACCCGGCATTCACCTCGGCTTTCCTCGACGCTCTCATGGAGTCGTATCTGGATTATCGCAAAACCACCCGGCGCGAAGTTTCCGAAGGAACGCTGGCTTCCATCTCCGAACAAGTTCAGCGGCTGGAGCGCGACATGAAGGACGGACAGAAGGCGCTGAACGACTATGAACAGAGCAACAATTTTGCGGTCTTGCAGGAAGAAAGCACCATCGAAGCGTCCTATCTGGTCAAGTTGAAAACGGAATTGTCCGACTATCAGCTGGAAGTGCAGTTGCTTGCCGCCAAGGAACTCGAGGCGGATTCGGGCCAGGCGGGAGCAACGAACGACAGTGACACGATTTTTGATTCGCTGCGCACTTCCGGCTCCGCCGTGTCTTCCGCCTCCGGCCGGATGGATGCCGAACAGCAAATTGATCTGCTCAAGGCGGATCGCGAAAGACTGTCCAAATATCTTCTTCCCAAGCATCCAAAAATGGTCAAGCTGGACGAACAAATCGCCCGCGCCCAAAAATTGATTGACGTCTACAGCCAGCAAAACCACGAGCAAATTGCCGCCGCGCGCGAGGCACTGCAGATTAAAATTGACAGCGTCGAACAATTTATCACGGAGTGGGAGGCCAAGGTGGCGGACGCCAACCAACGCATCGCCACTGCGGACGGTCTCAAGCAGGACGTTCTTCGCAATCAAGGGTTGTATGACCGGCTCACGGCTCTTTTGCAAAATGTTGACATCAGCCGGAACATTGACCAGGACACGCTTTCCATTTTGGATCACGCCACGCCGTCCTCGCGTTCCTATTCAGAAGGAAAAACCGCGATCATTCATTCCATCTTCATCGGGCTTGGCCTGGGTCTGGGAATTGTCCTGCTGATCGCCATCCGCGACGACCGGTTTATTTCAATTGGCGAAGTGACCGAAAGGTTTGGCGACAACGTCGTCGGCCAGGTGCCGGAAATTCCAGAATTTTCAAGTTCAGCGTCGCTGTCCCTTTTGGAGGACAACGATGACCGTCATATGTATGCCGAGTCCTATCGCAACCTTCGTTCGGCGCTCCTCTATCTTGGCGTCGAAGGCCGGCGGCCCAAGGTCGTGCTTGTCACCAGCTCGGTGCCGAATGAAGGCAAGTCCACCATTGCCACCAATCTAGCCCGCGCGCTGGCGTTGGGCGGCGCCAAGGTGCTGCTGATGGATGGAGACATGCGCAAAGGGCGCATCCATGACATGTTGAAGCTGCAATCCAAGCCCGGCTTGAGCGATTTGCTGCGCCAGCCGGATGATCCAGAAAAATTCATCCAAACCACCGACCTGCCAAATTTCAATTTCCTGTCCAGAGGCAGCATCACCCGCAATCCCGGCGATCTGCTTCTAAGCCCGGCGCTGGACCAGATTCTCGCCCGTCTTCGTGATCAATACGATCACATCCTGATTGACAGTTGCCCGGTGTTTGCGGCGGACGACACGTCCAACATCGCCCCCAAGGTGGACGGCACGTTGTTTGTGGTGCGCAGCCGTTTTTCCCATGCCCGCATGGTCCGTGAGGCGCTGGAACTGCTCTTTCAGCGTCAGGCCAAGGTGCTTGGATTGATTTTGAACCGTTCGGATTCCAACGCCCGCTCCAATTACTATTACAAGTATGGCGAGTATTACTCGACCAATGTCCCGGACGAGGCTGAAGCTTCGTGAAGCGCGGATATAAATCCGCGCTCCTTTTGATTTTTTACAGGCGGCGATGGCGGCTTGGGATGAAGTGAATAAATGACTGTCATTCGCAGGCGGAAGACCGGGGTCTTCCTTTCGGAATAATGGAACATGGCGATCAAAAGACCCGTAGATTCGCGGAATCAAAAAGCATCTGCGAATTGACCGGCACGAAGTGTCTTTAAAAAAATCTGAAATGCTGAAATGAGAAATTGGGAAATAGGAAATGAAATTATTTTTGATTTGTTTTGATTCCGCTTTCATAATTTTAGGGTTTAAGCTTTTGATGATTTATGCCTGATCTGCGTCTTCCACCTTCCGACCTCCGGCCTCCAGCCTCCGACGAGGGCTGGACCACCATCATCTCGCCCCATCGGGGCTGGCTTGACTGGCGGCTGAAGCAGCTCTGGCGCTATCGCGACCTGATTTCCCTGTTCGTGTGGCGCGATTTCGTCTCCGCCTACAAACAAACCATCCTAGGACCGCTCTGGCACATCATCCAGCCGCTGCTCACCACCATCACGTTCACCATCATCTTCGGCAAGATCGCCAGGCTGTCAACCGACGGCGTGCCGCCGTTCCTTTTTTATCTGGCGGGAAACGTCTGCTGGAGTTATTTCGCTAACAACATCAACAAGACCTCCAGCACCTTCGTGGGCAACTCCGCGCTGCTGGGCAAGGTCTATTTTCACCGGCTTGTCATCCCGATCTCCATCGCCATCTCCAACCTCGTTTCCTTTGCCATCCAGCTCGGAATTTTTCTGGTGTTTCTTGCCATCAATTACCGCGCCGGGAACAACGTGCATTTCACCGGCTGGGTTTTTTGCACGCCGCTGTTCCTGTTGATGCTCGCTGGCTATGGCCTCGGCGGCGGCATCATCGTCTCGGCGCTGACGACGCGCTATCGCGACCTCACCAACCTCGTCGCCTTCGGCGTGCAACTGCTGATGTTTGCCACGCCGGTGATCCTTCCCTTGTCGCAGATGCCGCCGAAATACCGCTGGGTGATGGAGTTCAATCCGCTGACGCCTGTCGTCGAGGGCTTCCGGCGCGGATTTCTCGGCGCGGGCAGCGTGGACGCGGTGCAACTGGGAACCAGCTTCGGCGTCATGCTCGTGGTGCTCGCCGTCGGCCTGATGCTCTTCACGCATGTAGAGAGAACGTTTATGGACACGGTCTAGCGCCGAAGGCGCGACGACGGACTACGAGACCGCAAGACAACAGACCATGCGGATACGAGACCACTGACCACAGGACAACAAGACCATGAGAGATTACACGAAGATTGAAGCGTGGAAACTGGCGGACGATTTGACGGTGGCCGTCTATGAACAAACACGGCTATTTCCAAGAGAGGAAATTTATGGGCTGACCAGCCAGTTGCGCCGCGCTTCGTATTCCGTGCCTGCAAATATTGTGGAAGGTTCCTCGCGCGAGAGCAAAAAGGACTACTTGCACTTCCTTTACATTTCGCGTGGCTCGTTATCGGAAACCCAGTATTTCATTCACTTGTCACGGCGGCTTGGCTATCTGTCTGTCGCGGATGCAGAGCGATTGATTGGACAGACCCGACAGACGTTTGCGTGTTTGCACGGCTTGATTAAGGCAGTCGAAAAAGAGGCGGGGAAGTTTGGAAAGTCAGTAGTCCCGTAGTCAGTGGTCTCATTTTCTTATGTCTACCGTCATTTCCGTTGAAAATGTCTCCAAGGCCTACCGCCTGGGGCAGATTGGCGGTGGCACGCTCAAGGAAGACGTTGCCCGCTGGTGGGCGAAGCTGCGCGGCAGGCCGGACCCGTTCCTGAAGATCGGCGAGGAACATCATGCGCGCCACATGGGCGAGCAGTTCTGGGCGCTGGACAATGTCAGCTTCGAGGTCAAGCAGGGCGAGGTGCTGGGCATCATCGGACGCAACGGCGCGGGCAAGAGCACGCTGTTGAAAATTCTTTCACAAGTCACCACGCCGACGAGTGGACAGATCAAGATCAAGGGACGCATTGCGTCCCTGCTGGAGGTGGGCACCGGGTTTAACCCGGAAATGACCGGGCGCGAAAACATTTTCCTCAACGGCGCCATCCTGGGCATGACCAAGGCCGAAATACGGAAAAATTTTGACGAAATCGTGGCGTTTTCCGGGGTTGAAGAATTCATAGATACTCCGGTGAAACGTTATTCCAGCGGCATGTATGTGCGGCTGGCGTTTGCGGTGGCCGCGCATTTGGAACCGGAGATTCTGATCGTGGACGAAGTGCTGGCGGTGGGTGATGCCGAGTTCCAAAAAAAATGCATTGGAAAAATGCAGGATGTAGCTGGGCATGGACGCACAATACTTTTTGTGAGCCACAACATTGGTGCCGTGCGCACCCTTTGCAGCACAGGCATATTGCTTAAGAATGGTAAGCTTGAAATATCAGGCCCCATCGATGACATAATTGGAGCTTATATGGACTCTGGAGTGCAGCAGGCTAACAGCCATACAGTAATAATTCCAAAGCCACCGAAGCGCTGCACGGTGTGGATGGAATCCGTCTCCATACTCTGCAATGGCAACCGAAAATCGACACTGGAAATCGGTGACAAATTGTGTCTTGAAGTTAAATTTAGATCGTATGATCCTATTCAAAGACCAATTATTGGTTATCTCATCCGTTCGTCTCGTGGAGAAGACTTGGTGAATGCCAACAATTATTTTCTTCCGTCGCCTGATTACCCAACACCAGTCACGGATGGCACAATCGTCTGCGACTTGGGAGATTTGCCTCTTATGTCTGGATCATATTCAGTTTCATTTTGGTTGTGCCGCAATCCTCACGAGCAACATCATGTAGAGGATGTATTGCATTTTACCGTCGAAGAAAAAAATATTTGGGGCACTGATGCGCTGCCAAATAAATCGTTAGGTGGTCTCTGGTGGCCTACACAATTCAGATTTTCAGCGAACGATTAAGCGCGAGTTACAGCAACTGAAACATGAGATTCGGAACCGGTTAATAACCAGCAGTATGAAATTTCCGTTCGGAAATCGTTTGGTCTCGGCGATGCGCACCCGCAACAGGTTTAGCCCGTTCCAAATCTGGTTGCATCAGCAAAAATCCTCGGGCTGCTTCATTGACCAACGGATTGACTTTACTGGCCGGTCTGATGGATATACATGGGTGCGAATTCATCCGGGTGCGGCTCTTGAGCGCGATATTACAATTTGGATTTCGCCTGACACAGGCGCACAGCCAGAACTCATATTGGGTGAAAAGGTTTTTATCGGCCGCAATACTTACCTTGGTGTCTATAAACCCGTCCACATTGGGAATTGTGTGCTTATCGGCGCTTATTGTTATCTGATTTCAGCAAACCACAACATTGAGCGGAGGGACATTCCAATCCGTGATCAGGGTTTTACGGGAGCACCGATAGTAATCGAAGATGATGCATGGCTGGGCATCCATGTGGTGGTGTTGCCCGGAGTAACCATTGGACGAGGCGCGGTCATCGGCGCAGGCAGCGTGGTGACTTGCGATATTCCAGCGTGGGAGATATGGGGTGGCATTCCCGCACGTTTCATCAAGTCGCGTCCACAATGAAAGCAAACCGGGCAATTTTTACAATCGTCACCAAATCCTATCTGGCTTATGCCAGGGTGATGGCAAAGGAACTGCGCGCGCGTCATCCTGAAATTCTTTTTTATGTCTTTCTGGCCGATCGTCCTGATGGTTGTTTCCAGCCCGAACAAGAACCGTTCACCATCATCCCGCTGGCGGATTTTTTCCCTGCAGAATTGCTGCCGACGATGCCGGGCTACTATACGGCCTATGAGTTTTGCAATGCACTCAAACCGTTTGCCCATATTCATCTTGCCACCAAAACCGGAGCGGAACGATGGCTATATCTCGATTCGGACATATTTGCGTGCGGTAGTTTTGATTCCCTTTTTGAGGAACTTGACGACTGTTCGATTTTGCTGACCAGCCATATTCTTAAACCAGTTAAGATCGGGATTTCGGAACGAACGGAGTTGAATATTTTGAGTGCTGGCATTTATAACGGGGGGTTTGTCGGTCTAAAAAGAACGGAAGTGACGATGAGTTTTTTACTTTGGTGGAGGGAGCGGCTGATCTGGCATTGTCTGCATGATGTGCGTGGTTTGGAAGTTGATCAAACCTGGCTGAATTTCGTGCCGTCGCTTTTCCCTGAGGTAAAAGTTCTAAAAAATCCGGAGGTCAATGTGGCCTATTGGAACTTCCATGATCGCGAACTGGAACTGGATGCCAATGGAGACGTGAGGGTGGCTGGAAGGAGAATTCCCTTTTTTCATTTCAGCGGCTGGGATTGGAACGCGCCAGATAAGATTTCAAAGCATGCCTCGCCAGACTTGGGAAATTCCGCCCAAGCGTGGAATCATCTCCGTGACGCGTATTTGCGACGTTTGATTGAGGAATCAGTGCAAATCAGCAGCGCATGGCCGTATTCCTTTGGCAAAACAACTGGCGGCCAGGACATTTCTTCCTCCGCGCGCCGCAATTTTTTAAGTTATTGCCGAAAACACAGTGGGCAGCCACTCGAGGTTAATATTTTTTCCAATCCCGAGTTCTTTCGCGACCCGCCACCGAAGCCCATATCGTTGAAAGATGCCTCAACGATTTTTATTGGGGCGCTGCTTCGAGCATCAGGCTTAAGAAAGTGAAATTGTGCTGGCAAACCAGATTAAGTTTCTGAAAACAATCGTTGAAGTCTGTTCGTTGTCTAGAGCATGAAAAAGCTACGCATTGCCTTATGGAACAATCTGCCCAGCGGCGGTGGCAAGCGCGCATTCTTTGAGATGGCATCCGGGTTGGTGGGAAAAGGCCATCATCTGGAATCGTGGTGTCCGCCCACGGCGCACCGGAGTTATCTTCCGCTTGAAGGCATGATGCGGGAGAATGTGGTCGCTTATGACATCCCGAGTTTTAAGCAGAATCGCTTTTTGGCAAGGATTGGGGTTGCCGACCGCAGTATCCAGAATAAGTTTGCGGCCATGGACCGGCATTGCCGTGAATGTGCCGGGGGCATCAATGCAGGGGGGTTCGACGTTTTGCTGGCCACCAACTGCTGGGACTTTGCGGTGCCACCCATCGGCAGGCATGTCCGCATTCCCAAGGTCATTTATCATGGGGAGCCAAGGAGGCATCTCTATGAAGCGCGACCAAAACTTCCGTGGGTGGCACGCCCCGCAGCAGAGAATGGTTTCTGGCCGCTTCCAAAATTGCGCCGACAGATCGTGGATCATAGCTCGATCGTCCTCAAACGGATTGAACTTCGGGAAGAGCTGGACAGCGTCAGCGCCTTTGACCTGATTTTGGTGAACTCCGCCTTTAGCCGCGAAACCATGCTTCGCAGTTATGGATTGGACTCGCGCGTCTGCTATCTGGGAATCAACACGCAACTTTTCAAGTCCACCGGAACTGCCCGGGAAGGTTACGTTGTCGGTCTGGGCGGATTTCAACGGCATAAAGGCATTGATACTGCGATTGCCGCGCTGGCAACCATCCCGTCGCCGGAACGACCCAAACTGCTCTGGATCGGCAATCTCTTGGATGACAGCTACCGCAACGAGATGATTGCTCTTTCGAAGAATCTCGAAGTGAATCTTGAATGCCGCCAATTAGTTTCCGATGAAGAATTGGTAGATTGCCTCAACCGGGCAGCACTGATGATTTACACTTCACGGCTGGAACCGTTTGGTTTTGCGCCGCTGGAAGCGAACGCTTGCGGAACGCCTGTCGTGGCCGTTGCCGAAGGGGGCGTTCGCGAAACCGTGCAACACGAAGTCAATGGACTGCTTGTTCCCGATCGTGATGCCAAAGCACTGGGTGCAGCCGTGCAGCGACTGCTGAAAGATTGTTCATTGGCACGCCAACTCGGAGAAACGGGATTAAAACTGGTTCGCGAGGTCTGGAATTGGGAATCGTCCATGGAGCGACTTGAGGAATCGTTGTTCGAGGTCATAGCAGTTAAAAACCAAGTTTCGCCAACGAAGTCCTAGCTTTCATTTTTTAGTTTTTGTCATGTGATTTCAGATACACTCATCCCGCCGGTTCCAGAGGACGGAAAACTGCGCCAGTTCTGGTCAGTGATGATTCCGGCCTACAATCCAAACAGGGATTATCTGGAGCAGACATTAAGGAGTGTTCTTGTCCAGGATTCCGGTTCGGCGCAAATGCAGATCGAGGTGGTGGATGATTGTTCGCCCAAGGTGGACGTGGCGGCGATGGTGCGGGAAATCGCCGGGGATCGAATCAAAGTTTCGCAAACGTCCAAGAACCTTGGCCTGGCCGGTTGCTGGAACACCTGCATAGAGCGTTCTCGTGGCGAATGGGTGCATATCCTGCATCAGGATGATTATGTCTTGCCCGAATTTTATCAAACACTGGCAAAGACGGCAGGGCGTCATCCGGAGATTGGCCTGCTCGCGACGCGTTCATTTTTTATAGATCATGAAAATACAATTCTAGGGGTCACGCCCCGGTTATGCGGAATGGAAAATGGCTCGCGTAAAGCAGACGATTTCTTTTACGGCACACCGATTCAATGTCCCGGGGTGGTTGTGAAACGATCTGTCTATCAAGCGCATGGAGGGTTCAGGTCGGATTTGATATTTACCCTGGACTGCGAAATGTGGGCGCGGGTTATCAGCAACGCGGGCGGATTGGTTACATCAGCAGTGTTAGCCTGTTATCGTTCTTCGGATGGCAATGAAACCAGCCGATTAAAACGATATGGCAAAGATCTGCACGACTACGAACGGTTGAACCAGCTTTTTGCATCCCGCTACCCGAGTTTTTCAGCAAGGCGTGCTCGAGAACGGATGTGCGACATGGCGTTGGGGCAAGCGTTGCAATTTTCATTGGCAGGTGACCACGCCTCCTCCAAGGCTAATTCAGCCTATTGGAGGCAAAATGCAACGGCCAAGTTGTGGTTTCGCCGGCTGACGCAAAAGCTGGAGCGAACTTTGTTCAAATAATCATTCCGGATGACGCAGACGAAGCGGATAAATATCAAGAAAATCCGCGTTCATCAGTGAAATCTGTGGATTCAAAAGGGTATCGCCCGCAAAACACTTCGTAAAACTGTCAAAACGATTTGTGATTGGAGCATAACGATTCATGTCGCGGACAAATCCCTTCGTATTTGCCTCAAAACACTGTTATGCGCTGGCTAAAATCTTTTGTTCGGGAACAAAACACTGTTGTTATGTGCAAAACACTTTTGTATGGAGCCGGATACGATTTGTTTGCGGCAGAACACTTTTACTTTGGGACAAAACACTGTTGTTCCGGCCCAAAATGAAAGTGTTTCAGTCAAAACACTGTTGTTCCGGTGTAAAACACATCGTCTTTGAAGCCATTCAATTCATGTTTGCGCAAAAACTGGGATTATCTTGTTCACAAACAATGCTGGTAGGGCGCGTCACTTGTATCTTGTATTTTATCTTCCTTGTTTGGCGACAGCCAAACGGGAAGTTATGTGCATAATCTCACATCAGTGCCAAAAATGCTTGAAAATTTCCTCATTTTGTGTATTTTACAAGGCATAATTTCATGCAACAATTGACAAAGCCAAGGCTGTTTTGCTGCATAAAACGTTTTCTGACGGTTGCTGCGGTTATCCTCGCATTTCAAGCGGTGCTGACACGCGGTGGGCTTCCCAATCCTGTTGTGCCCATCACATGGAATGGTGCCGCAAGCGGTTTGCCCAACGGGAACTGGGATATTCTTAACACCGCAAACTGGGTCACCACCTCGGGAGGCGCGCCTTACGAATATCAGGACACGAGCGCGGTGACGTTCGATGATTCGCTGGCCGGCACCACCAATGTCATCCTGACTACGACGCTTTCACCCGGCAGCATCACGGTGAACAACACGCTTTCAAATTATGTGTTCAGCGGCTCGGGCAAAATCAGCGGGACAACCGGCTTGACAAAAACCGGCAGCGGCACATTGGTTGTGGACAACAGCGGCTCGAATGCTTTCAGCGGCAGTGTCACCATCAGTGCCGGGACAATCCAGATTGGCAACGGCGACGCCAGCGGAAACCTGCCGGGTGCGGTGATTGACAACGGTTCATTGATCTTCAACCGTGGCGATACCAGCCTCACCCATGCGGGCGTCATTTCTGGAACCGGCACGGTGTTCAATAACGGCAGTGGCACGGTGACTTTGAGCGTTGCCAACACCTTTACTGGCGGGCTCACCCTTAACAACGGCACGTTGATGGTCAACAGCACCGGCAATGGCAGCACTTCGTTGGGTGGCGTGGCCAACAACACCAGTTCAACCGCTGCCGCCAATGTGACCGTCAACGCCGGTGCCACCCTGGTGGGACTTGGTGCCGATGCATTTGGTTACTATCCGCATACAGCACCCGGAACCATCTTCATCAACGGTGGAACCGTTACGGACGTTGGAACCTCCAGTTATCGTATCACGCTGCCAAATCTGACCTTCACCGGCGGCACACTGGCCAGCGCCGCAGGGAATGCCGGCGACGCCAATGGGAATTACTCACTGTATGGCACCGGAGCGCCGTGCACCATAACCACCTTGAGCAACAACACAACGGCGGTCATCAGTGCTGGAATAATAACTTTGCAGCAGAACAATCAACCCACCGGAACGACCGCCTTCAATGTCGCTGCTGGCAATGTCACCGGTGGAATGACTCCCGGAGTGGATTTACTCGTGTCTTCAGTCATTGCAAATTTCGGCGCTGAAGTGGGCAGCGTTCTAAAAACCGGTTCGGGCGTCATGGCTTTGGATTCAACCAACCTCTACACCGGCACGACGACTGTCAGCGGCGGGACGCTACAGTTGGGCACGACCAATGACACGGCTGTGTTGGCCGAGCCCGTGGGCACAGGAGCGGTAACCAACAATGCCATCCTGAATTTTGCCAGCGGCCAGGGGGTCGCCGTCCACAACATCATCAGCGGCACTGGCGCGGTGGTGGTGAGCAGCGGAACCAACATCCTTACGGCCACGAACACCTATGCTGGGAATACGATGGTGAAAGCGGGCATACTGTTGTTGACTGGCAGCAGCTCGATAGCCAACAGTCCGACCATCACGTTAGCGAGTGGCGCAACATTTGATGTGTCCCAGCTGGCCAGTCCGTTCACCGTGGGCGCGGGCCAGACTTTGGGCGGCAGCGGAATCATTTCAGGGAACGTGATTGTCAATGGAAAGCTCCAGACCGGCGTGACCAATACAATTAACGGGAATCTCACTTACAATACCGGAACCGAGGCGGATTTTAATTTAAACACCAGCGCCACGGGCGGAGGCAATGATCAGACAGTCTTGAATGGCGCTGGCAGCATCCTGTCTTGCGGCGGAGCGAGCATCGGCATCAATTGCGGCGCAATCCTGGATCAGGCAAATGATTACACGCTCTTCAACCTGACCGGCGGCTCGGCCAGCATCGTGAGCAATTTCAATGTCATGCCAGTCTGGACTGGAACGACTCCGGCCAATGCCAGTTCCTATGGTATTGTGATCTTGCGAAACAAAGTCCTGCTTCACTTTAATTCCACTGGCACGACAAATCTACCGGTGGTTACGAACCTTCCGGCCTCAAACATTGCTGCAACGACTGCGACTTTGAACGGCCAGGTGCTTTCGACGGGCGGCCAGTATCCGGCGGTCAACATTTATTACGGCACAACCGATGGCGGGACAAATCCGGCGGCGTGGGCAACGAATGTTTCTTTGGGGTTGCAAACCGGATCCTTTGCCGCGGCGGCTTTCAACCTGACTACAAACACCACCTACTACTTCACCACTTCAGCCTCAAACTCGGCGGGCATGGCCTGGGCTACGCCTTCACAGTCATTCACCACGACGGTGGCGAGCGTGGCCGTGGCAACAAACCTGCCGGCTTCAAATGTGCAGGGCAGCTCGGCAATCCTGAACGGCCAGATTCTCTCCATCGGCAGTCAAGTCCCAACAGTGACCTTGTATTATGGCCCGACCGATGGCGGAACCAATGCCTCAAACTGGGCGAACAATGTTTATCTCGGCCAGCAGGGCGGAAACTTTATCGTCACAGTCACCGGCCTGTCCACCAACACGACTTATTATTATGCTGCAGCCGCCACAAACATCGCCGGCACGGCCTGGGCCAGCCCTTCAGCCAACTTCACCACACTGCCGACGGCTCTCGTAGTTTCGGTGCTGACCTATCATTATGACAATGCGCGAACCGGGGCCAACACCAACGAGACATTGCTGACACCTTCGATTGTCAACACGAACAGCTTCGGTCTATTGATCAAGTATGTGGTGGACGGGTTTGTTGTCGCTCAGCCATTGTATGTGCCAAGCGTGGCCATTCCCGGGCAAGGCACTCATAACGTCGTGTTTGTGGCGACCGAGAATGCCAGTATTTATGCCTTTGACGCGGACGGCAACACGGCGGTAAATGGCGGATTATTATGGCACACCAACCTGGGGATAGTGCCTTTACTCAGCAATGGTGAATTTGGCTATCGTTATGGAATCGGTAATGGCCTCAACATAGGTTATTATGAACAGGGCATCACCGACACGCCTGTCATCGACCCTGTTTCTGGAACGATTTATGTGGATGTTCTTACGCGTGAAGTCACGACAACAACGAATTATTACCATCGTATCCACGCCTTGAGCATCACCAACGGCATGGAACAATCCTACAGCCCGGTGGTGGTCACTGCTTCGGTTCCTGGAACCGGCATGGACAGCTCGAACGGAGTGGTGACATTTAATGCCAAGCAACAAAACCAACGCCCCGGACTGACGCTTGCCGGCGGAATTTTATACGTCGCCTATGGCAGTTTTAACGACACCGATCCGTTTCATGGCTGGGTCATGGGTTTCAACGCCACCAATCTCGTTCAATTGACCAACTGCATTTTCAACACCACGCCCAACGCGACGACAAATGTATTTGGCCCAAATGCCGGTGAAGGTGCGCTGTGGATGGGCGGTGATGGATTATGCGTGGACGCCAACAACAACCTCTTTTTTCAAACGGGCAATGGCAGCTTCAGCGCAAATACCAACGGCGGGGATTACGCTGACAGCATGATCAAGCTCTCCACGTCCAATTCACTGGCGGTGGCCGACTATTTCACCCCCTACAATCAGCTCACGCTGGCCAACTTCGACATTGATCTTGGCTCGTGCGGCGCTGTCTTGTTGCCAGACTCGGTCGGGAGCACGAACCATCCGCATCTGATCGTGTCAACCGGCAAAAGCGGAACGATTTATCTCGTGGACCGGGATAACATGGGACATTACCACGGCACTGATGGCATCAACGGAAATGACAGCCAGATTGTGCAATCCGTGATTGGTGCGACCGCAAGCACATGGAGTTCCCCCGCCTATTTCAACAACCAGATTTATCTGCAGCCCAGCAGCGCCGCAATGAAGGCATTCATTATCACCAATGGCGTCATTGTCCCATCGATCACCTCCGTGGCTGCGGCGGGCGTTGGCCTGGTTAACGGCGGGCCGATCATTTCCGCCAACGGCGCAAGCAATGGGATTGTCTGGGTGCTGAATAACAACTCTGGTGGCGGCACGGAGACATTGTATGCCTGCACCGCCAACAATATCGCACAGCAGCTCTACAACAGCAGCCAGCTTTCGCGGGACAATCCAGGCTTCGGGATAAAGATGACCACACCCATGGTGGCCAACGGGAAGGTGTATGTCGGGGCGCAGTATGCGTTGTCGGTGTATGGATTGACGACATTTGTGGCGACGCCCACCATCTCGCCCAACGGCATCGCATTCACCAATTCAGTGACGGTGACATTGAGCGACGCGACGGCGGGCACGGCGATCTATTACACCCTGAACGGCACTATCCCGACGACGAATTCGCTGCTATACACAGGGCCCTTTGCCATCACCACCACGTTGAACTTGCAGGCCATCGCGGTAAAATCCGGTGCGGTGAACAGCGGGGTGGCGTCTGCCTCTTTTGTCAACACGGCCGCCTTGGGCAGCGGCATCGGATTGCTGGGCCAATACTGGACGAACACGAGTGCGCTGGCGTTCACGAATATTTCATTCAACACTGCGGCGACATTGACGCGGACGGACGCGGTGGTGAACTACAATTGGAGCACGAACGGGCCTGATCCCAGCATTGGGCAGACGAACTTCATCGCCAGCTGGACCGGGTCGGTGCAGCCGCAATACAGCGAGACCTACACCTTCACCACCGTTGCGGATGACGGGGTGCGTCTGTGGGTCAACGGGCAGTTGTTGATTGACGACTGGAACACTCATTCATCTACGACGACCAACAGCGGGAGCATCTCGCTCAATGCGCAGGAGCTTTACAACATCCAGATGGATTATTTCCAGGGCGGCAGCAACGCCGTGGCACAACTGATGTGGAGCAGTCTCTCCGCGGCACAAAACATCATTCCGCAGACACAACTTTATCCCTACACGAACTCGCCGCCGGCGGTCGTGCTTTCAAGCCCGGCGAACAACTCAAGTTACACCGCGACGGCGAGCGTGACGATCGGCGCGAATGCGGATGCGGCCTATAATCCAATCAGCGCGGTGAGTTTCTACGCCAACGGCGTTTTGCTGGGCACGGTGAGCAACAGCCCCTACGCACCGCTTTACGAACTGACGGCAACGGGGCTTGGCGCGGGCAGTTATGCGTTGACGGCGGTGGCCACGGACGGGAGCGGATTGTGCAGCACGTCGGCGTCGGTGAACATCACGGTCAACGCTGGGAGCGGAGCGCCCTACGGACTGACAAACACCGTTCCGGTCTCCGCGTTCCTGAACATGCCGACGACCTTCAACGGGGCATTGCCGGCATTGCTCTCAGGAACGGGAGCATTCAGCGACACCACCAACCGCATACCAGCTGGCGGATTGATTCCCTACCAGCCCAACACGCCGCTGTGGTCGGACGGCGCGGTCAAGAGCCGGTATATGGTGGTGCCCAATCCCGCTCCGAGCGGGAGCGGGACGATCACGCCTGATCAGCAAATCGCCTTTGCACCGACCAACAACTGGACGTTCCCTGCGGGGACTGTGTTTGTGAAGAACTTCGACCTTGTGGTGGACCAGACCAGCACGAACACGCCCCTGCGCCGGCTGGAGACTCGTTTGCTGGTGCGGAACATCAACGGAGCGGTGTATGGCGTGACCTACAAGTGGCGTCCGGACAACAGCGATGCCGATCTGCTCTCAAGCAGCCTGACGGAGAACATCTTGATCACCAATGCTACAGGTGTGAGCACTCAGGCTTGGTATTACCCCAGCCCTGCGGACTGCCTGACCTGCCACACGCCCGTGGCCAATTATGTGCTGGGCGTCAACACACGGCAGTTGAACGGCAGCCTGACCTATCCCGCCACCGGTGTCACGGACAACCAGCTGAGGACATTGAACCATCTGGGCCTGTTCAACCCGGCGTTCGACGAATCAACCATCACGAACTTTGAAAGCCTCTCGGCGCTGACCAATCTCACCGCATCACTGGAGGAACGGGCTCGCTCTTACCTTGATGCCAACTGCGCGCAGTGCCATCAGCCCGGCGGATCGGGCATCACCTTCGACGCGCGCTACGACACGCCGCTCTCCCGGCAGAACATCACCAACTATCCGGCAGCATTCTCGCTGGGGGTGGACAGCGCCTGCATCATCAAGGCGGACGATGTCTGGCGTTCGGTGCTGCTGGCGCGCATCAACACCAATGCCGCGGCTATCAAGATGCCGCCGCTGGCGCGCAGCATCATTGACACCAACGCCGTGCAGGTGATTGCCGGCTGGATCAACAGCCTGTCGGGCATGCCCACCCTGGCACCGCCGGTCATCACGCCAAACGGCGGCAGCTACTACGCCTCGGTGGGTGTCACCCTCACGCCGCCCGACACCAATGCGGCCATCTACTACACGCTGGACGGCTCTCTGCCCACGACCGGTTCGCTGCAGTATTCGGGCGCGTTCAACCTGACGGGCAACGCGACCGTCACGGCCAGCGCGTTCGAGACTAACTTCAACAACAGCATCGGGGCCGGCGCGCAGTTCCTGGTGCAGCCGCTCAACTTCACGTCGCTGGGCTACAACACGGCCGGCGGCCAGTTCCAGATGGGCTTCGAGGGCGTCATGGGCGAAACCTATGTGCTCCAGGCCACCACCAATTTCACCGACTGGACCCCCATCAGCACCAACAACGCCACAACCAATTTCTTAAACCTCACAGACCCAGACTCCACCAACTTTCAGAACAGATTCTACAGGGTTCTGTTAATACAGTAATCAGGGGGAAGGCTGACATTCTGAAAATTGAAAATGACACAACAGAGGTCGGAAGTCAGAGGTCAGAGGTCCATTTCAGCTTTTTAGCTTTTCAAATTTTCAGTTTTTGATTTTTATGGAACTGTCCGTCATTATCTGCACGCATAATCCGCGAAAGGATTATCTGGAGCGCACGTTAAATGCATTGCGTGCGCAGACGCTGCCCAAGGAACAATGGGAGTTGCTGCTGATTGATAATGCCTCCAAAGAACCACTGGCCAAGAGTTGGGATTTGTCCTGGCATTCGCAAGCCCGACATATCCGGGAGGAACAACTTGGACTTACGCCCGCCCGCCTGCGTGGCATCAAGGAATCAAAAGGCGAACTGCTGTTATTTGTGGATGATGATAATATGTTGCAACCTGATTATCTTGCAGTTTTATTAAATTTAGCCGAAGAACATTCAAAGCTGGGTTGTTTTGGTGCCGGAATATTGGAGCCGGAATTTGAACAGGAACCGTCACCCGAATTGCGGCCATACACATTCAACCTGGCATTGCGCTCAATTGAGAAACCAGAGTGGTCCAATTCCATGAACGAAGCAAGGAAGCCGTTGGGAGCGGGTTTGGCCGTCCGGCGGATGGTGGCTGAAAAATCCGCTGCCGTGGTGCAGAGTTGCCCCATTCGAATCCAATTGGATCGATGTGGTTCAACACTCAATTCAGGTGGAGACGATGAGTTTTCCTGGGCGGCCTGTGAGATGGGGCTTGGCAAAGGATTGTTTCCCGCCCTTAAGATCAAACATCTGATTGGTCAGAAACGCGTAGAAAAACAATATCTGTTATCCATTGTAAAAGGGAATGGATTTTCACTTGCAATGCTTGCTCATCTTCATGGCCAGACAATTTATTTACCGCCCACATCTTCGACATTTGCCGACATACTATGCAGTTTGTTCCGCGCGAAGTTGTCTATGACCCTTTATCACGCAAACGCATGGTGGCTAGGCCTGCATAAGCCGCCAATAGAAAAGGACTTTGAAGATGCGTGGCGATCTGGTGTTGACGAGGCCCGGAAAAAACTGGCGGAATTGAAACCTGCCAAAAATAATTAAATGGATCTTTCAGTCATCATTCGCACGCATAACCCACGCGTTGATTACCTGACGCGGACTTTGGACGCGCTCAAGACTCAAACGCTGCCCAAGGACCAATGGGAATTGTTGCTCATTGACAATGCCTCCAAGAATCTTTTGGCCGGAAAGTGGGATCTGTCCTGGCATCCCCACGCCAGTCATGTTCGCGAGGAACAACTTGGTTCCACATATGCCCAATTGCGGGGGATACGGGAATCGGCGTCGGACCTGATTGTTTTCGTAGACGATGACAATGTGCTTTTTCCTGACTATCTGATGGAATGTATTCAGATCGCCAAAATGTGGACTGTTCTTGGGGCCTGGGGTGGTCAGCAGTTTCCGGAATTTGAAGACGGCGAACCAATTGAAACCTGGAAGCGAGAATTTTGGACCGGCACTTTAAGACGTGATGCTTGGTCGAACAATTATGACCGGGCCACCGTTCCGATTGGCGCAGGAGTCTGTATCCGCCGTCAGGTGGCATTAAAATATGCCGGACTGGCGGGCAGCGATCCGTTGCGGCAAAGATTAGGCAGGACGGGTGCCGGGATTTTGAACTGCGCTGAAGATTATGACATGGCATTCGTTGCCTGCGACCTGGGCCTGGGTGTGGGGCGTTTTGTCAGCCTGAAACTATATCATCTTATGCCAAAGAGTCGGACAAGTGATGAATACCTTCTAAAGCTTAGTGAAGGGTTTGGATATTCCCTGGTCATATTGGACGCCTTGCGCGGAACCAAAACCCACCAGCTTTCGCATATAGACCGGATTGTGAACTTCTACAAACGGCTTCGAATTCCACCAATGAGACGGCGGATGGATGCGGCCTACGAAGCTGGAAGGACGCGGGCGATCAATGAATTGAACATGATTTCCAGTCCGACATCGAAATGAATTATTACGAGGAACTATACAATGGATGCCCTCCGCCGACGGGGAACATGTTCGGCAGCAAAAGCGATGGCCAAGCCGAACGGCTGGCGGAAGCCCGGAAACTTACCGGAATGATGCAGTCTCAACGCCCGTTCTGTTTCCTGCGCATGGGTGATGTCGAACTGAAATTTCTTTTGACCTATCAGGACAATCAACTGGATCAACTGGATCGTTCGGAATATGGCGACGGCCCCCTGTCCGGCACGCAAGGGTGCGGGAATCCCGGCCTGGGACCAAAATATGCCAAACGCCTTTGGAACGTTTATGAGCAGGCCGACTATGTGGATTTCCATGAAAGGAACTGGCCGAACGAGCATCTGGTCAAAAAGTTGAAGATGGTCAGGAACTCCGGCACGCACCGGAACCCGGACAAAAATACCTCCGTCATTTTCCTGACCTGGGTCGAGAAGGAATTCAAAGAATACTGCAAGGGCCGACGCGTTGGCATTGCCGGTGCGGAATCACGATTACTGGAGATTCTTTGCAAGTCACAGGAGTTCAAGGCGGCGGCGGCAGATTATTGGCCGGAGGATGCCGGGATATTTTTCCACCAAGCCCGGAATGACGGGCGAAACCTCGACGTCAATCTGGATCTGGTAAAAGAGGACTTGCGAAAATTTGTCGCCGACAACCGTCTGGACACACTTTTCCTCTCGTTGGGCGGCGGCGCAAAAATCCTTGGCTTTGAACTGTCCCGCGAACTTGGAATCTGCTGCTTTGATTTCGGAGCCATGACTCGGGCGTTGACTTATAGCGGCTGCGACGGAAACCGCGTGGCGCGTTCTCCTCATTCTCCATTTCTCTTTCGCATCCCGTTCGCGACTTACATGGACGCGCTCGAGAAAGCCATGCCGAAACTGACTCCGGCGGAACTTTTGGCCAAGGCCCACGGCCAGATTATTCTGGAGGTGGTGAAAAAGGAAGTCGGGTGGACTTTTGCCTCATGGGAACATGACTTCAGCGGGGAAAATCGCGCCGCCTTCAAAAAGGCATATCAGATTTATTGCAAACGCTACCGGCATCTGTTCAAGGCCGGCCCGGAGGCGCAAAGGGAAAGGACAGGTTTTCTGCATTTCTGCGGAACGAATGGGCTGACGCTGGAAGGGCGCTTTTTTATGGCAATCTTCCGGGCCAAAGGGATTGCTAGACGGTGTCTCGTGCTTAAGCAGAAAGTAGAAATTTAGGCGAAAAATTAGAAGTTGAGAAAGTAGAAATGAATTTCAGCTTTCAGTTTTCCAAATTTCCGCTTTTTACTTTGGTTTGCCTTCTAGTTTTGGTTTGTTTATGAACGCTGACAAGCACAACCCCCGATCAGATTCGACGCGGATCGCATCCCTCGATGGGTTTCGCGCCCTCTCCATCGTCATGGTTCTTTGGGATCATGCCCAGTTGACAAACCATTTTCCGAAACTGCCCTTTCCCTGGATCAACTATATTTTAGACGGTGAGATGGGGGTGAGGATTTTTTTTGTCATCAGCGGTTTTCTTATCACGACACTGCTGCTGCAGGAGGAGAAAAAATGCGGTTATATTTCCCTTCCATTGTTCTACAAGCGCAGGGCCTTGCGGATTTTGCCTGTCTATTGGGCTTACATTCTGACAGTTGTCCTTTACGCCGCGATCACCGGTCTGGTGATACCATTCTGGGATTATTTTGAGACCCTCACTTTCACCACCTCCTGGTTTATGCGGCACCAATGGATTTTGGGCCACAGCTGGTCTCTCAGCATTGAAGAAATATTTTACTTGGTCTGGCCGTTTGCCCTGACAAGGCTTGGCCCCAAAAAAAGGCTTTGGTTCGCATTTGCGGGTATTCTGCTGGGTCCGATATTACGGGCTTTGAATTATCAATATGGATGGCGTAGCGTGACACACACCGTTTGGGTAGTTCCGGATGTGATCATGTGGGGATGCCTCCTTGCGTTGCTCCACAATCAATTCTCCGTCAGGCTGGTTGCCATATTCAGGAGAAACGCATGGATTTATCATTCCTTGATTGTTTTGGTGTTTTCGGGGCTTGATTGGGCGTTTAATCACCGGGTGTTCGGCCTTATCACGGTTCCATTCGCAATTTCATTCCATTCTTTGGCAATCTGCTATTTGCTGTATTACTACTCATTCATTTCGAAGGGGCTTGTGTTCAAAATGCTGAATAATACATGGGTTGTTGCTCTCGGCGGAATCTCTTACAGCCTGTATTTGTGGCAGGAGATATTTCTGTTCCCAAAAATCCAACATTTCTTCTTCTGGCAATCATTTCCCATAAACGTCCTGGGAGCCGTGGTCGCCGCCGCCGCTTCATATTATCTATTGGAAAAGCCACTGCTCAAGTTGCGTGTAAAATTGCGCCACCCGGCCTTGAAGAGCAAGGCAGCGCCTAATTAAAGTCAGAGTCGGCTTCAAAGCCTTATTTTGCATCCGCCAGTCTATTATGGTATTTAGCTCCTGGAAATTCATCATCCTGTTTTTGCCGTTTACCCTGGGAGTTTTTTTTACCATCCCGGAACGATTTCAGACGGCGCGCAAGCTTTGGCTGGTTGCGGTATCACTCTTCTTTTACAGTTGCTGGAAACTGGAGTTTTTACCCCTCGTCATACTTTCCATTGGATTCAACTACATGACCGCGGAGTGGTTATGCAGGAGTCAGAATCAGGCGAGAAGGCGAGGCATACTTTCTGCGGGGGTGATCGCAAACCTGGCGCTACTTGGCTATTTTAAATATACCAATTTTTTCGCCCAATTATTTGGCTTCGCAGTGGGGGTCAAATTCGCGCATTTCGATATCCTTCTTCCGCTCGCAATCTCCTTCTTTACTTTCACCCAAATCAGCTATGTGGTGGACGTTTTTCGGAATCGTTCGGTTCATTATGGGTTTCTTGATTATACCCTCTTTGTTTCATTCTTCCCGCACTTGATTGCGGGCCCGATTGTCCGTCACTGGGAAATCATCCCGCAATTTGCCGGTCGTGACATACGCCCCAATCTCCGTGACATCAAAGTCGGATTGACGCTGTTTATGATAGGCCTTTTCAAAAAAGTCCTGCTGGCCGATCCCATCGGCCGGGTTGCGGATACGATTTTCAATGGTGTTGCCGGCGGTGCAACCTTGACCTGGTTTGACGCCTGGTTTGGTGCGCTTGCATTTACGGTCCAGCTATATTTCGACTTCTCGGGTTATTCTGACATGGCCATTGGCCTGGCCCGCTTTTTTTCGATAAAATTTCCACATAACTTCGCCTCCCCTTACAAAGCTGATTCTCCATCCGAATTCTGGCGACGGTGGCATGTCACCCTGACACGCTTCCTGCGCGAGTATGTATATTTTCCCCTTGGCGGCAACCGTTGCGGCAACTTCCGTCAAGCGCTCAACATCATGGGAACAATGTTGGTGAGCGGCCTATGGCATGGAGCCGGCTTGACTTTTGTCGCCTGGGGTTGTTTGCACGGAGCTTATCTTGTCATCGAACAGCGATGGCGCAAATGGAAAGAAGGCCGGGGTTGGAAGTTTGAGCATTGGTTCTACCGAATAGCCGCTACCGGCGGGACATTTCTTGCCGTTCTGTGCGGTTGGGTTCTTTTTCGAGCGGATTCCTTCAAGTCGGCGGGCAAAGTCTTCGAGAGCATGGTCGGGCTCAACGGCTTTACTCTCCCGGATAATATCGGTCAGGCCAGGCTTTTTCTGGGGACATTGGCACCCAAACTTGGTGCCACCCTGGTTCCACCATCCATCGAAGGGCTGTCCTATTCATGGTCTGTGCATGGTTTGTTTTGCCTTCTTGCGATAATCTGGTTGTTGCCGAATTCCCAACAGATGCTGGCAGCGTATGAACCGGTTCTTGAGAAGGTTCCTATGAGAAACTTTTCTGGAATCAAACTCAAATTTGCCACCGGCTTCGCCTTGGGAGCAGGGTTCTTCTGGGTTGTCAGAACTTTTTTTAGTTCTCAAACAACACCTTTTCTTTACTTCAACTTTTAAAGATGACTAAAATTCAGCCACGATTTTTTGCGGGTTGTCTTATAGGTTTCCTTTTTGCCGGCGCGGCCTATTGGATTCTTGTCTGGTCCAGTATTGGGCGACCCATACAAAGCCTTGAGCAGAACGCTCGTTTCGTGGAATCGCGTCCACTAATGATTTCGGATGCGCTTGGTTCCAGACTGTTCCTCGTGGGGGGATCGTCTGTCGGCTATGGAATTTCTGCCAGCACCATCCAGGAGAAGACAGGGATCCCTACCTATAACTATTCATTCTGGGCACCTTTGGGGCCTGTCTTTATACTAGATCAGGTAAAAAAAGTGGCACGTCCGGGTGATGTAATCCTTTTGAGCTTGGAATATGAATTGTTCGACTGGGAGGGTGATACACCCTATTGGCTGGATGAGTCATATATTGTCTTCACCGCTTCACATGAGCCCGAATTCCTACGGAGTCGTCCATTTGGAGAGAAGGTTCAATTCATGCTCCGGCTCAAAGATCGTTCGCTGATGGATCTTTGGTTTCGGCCACCCCATGCTGCACCGGGAAAAACTAGCAAGCCATCCATGGAAAATTGGAATTCCAACGGAGATGAGATTGCCAACACAGCCGCCACCAAACCAACATCATCCGGCGTAATAACGCGCATCCATCTTCCGATAGGCTGCCTTGTCAGTGGGTTTTCATATTCGCCCAAAGGATTTCCAATCATCAAATCATTTGTTGATTGGGCTGCAACAAACCACATCACTGTCCTGGCCACATACCCAAACCTGGCCAGAAACCCCTCTTATACAAATGAGCCCGCCCAAGAGTCGTTTGGAAAGATCCGCACGTTCTACGAGTCTTTGGGAATTCCGCTTTTGGGGACGGCGGAAGAAGCCATGGTTCCTCCGGAAGGATGTTATAATACCCAATATCATCCAACTTATGAATATACTTTGCAAAGAACCCAACGGTTGCTCAAATATTTGAAACCCCAACTAAAGGGCGTGGTTGGTTTTTCCCCGGCCAAAGAAACTGGATTTTCCAACCGCTAATATGAAAATCCTCCACCTTTCCACATGCGATAACTTTGGCGGCGCCGCGCGCGCGGCCTACCGGCAGCATCTGGCTTTGCGCGGCGCTGGGATTGATTCCCGGATGCTGGTCCGGCACAAGCACACGGACGATCCGCATGTCCGGGTTTTCACCGGCAATCACAATTTACCTTCACGCGTTGAACGCACTCTCCGGCGCGCGTGGATTCATCGTTTAGAAAAACAGTCGCGCGCAAAAGGCATCGGAGGCTTGACCGATCCCCGGGCGGACCTGCTGCGGTTTGCCGTGCAGGAAATGGCGGATGCGGATATCATCAACATCCACAAGACCGAACACTTTGCCGACATTCCGGCATTGCTGGCATCTTTGACTGCTGACAAACCGGTGGTGATCACCCTGCACGATTTAAGCCCCATCACCGGCGGCTGCGATTATCCCGGCGGTTGCGAACGGTTCACAAATGCGTGCGGTGCCTGTCCGATGTTGGATTCCAAGGAGGAAAATGATTATTCCCGAAAAATTTTCAGGATGCGACAGGCGGCCTACGGCACGCGATTGCCGGAAAATTTTGCCTTCGTGGTGAACAGCCGATGGACATTGGACAATATCAAGCGCAGCTGGCTGGCAAAGGGCGTGCGGGCCGAACTGGTCCATCTCGCCCTGGATCAAAATGTTTATCAACCGGGGAACCGGGCCGTTGCGCGCGAGGCCTTGGGAATCGGCGCGGATGAAGCCGTGATTTGCTTCGGCGCCCATGACATGGGTTACAAGCACAAGGGCGGCGCGCAACTGGCCGAAGCGCTTGCCGGATTAAAATCCAACGCTTCCATCCACCTGTTGACGATGGGTTCCGGGCGAATTTCAGCGCCCCCGCAATTCAAGCATACGCATTTCGGGCGAATTGAAAGTGATTCACTGCAAAGTCTAATTTATCGCGCCGCCGACGTATTTGTGATTCCCTCCTTGGAAGAGGCCTTCGGCCAGACCGCGCTTGAAGCTGTCGCCTGCGGCACGGTGGTTGCGGGTTTTGCCGTGGGCGGAATCGTGGACATCGTCCAGAATGACTTGAACGGACTGCTCGTCGTGCGCGGCGATTCAAACGCGCTGGGACATGCGATAATTCGGCTGCTGAAGGATGAGATTTTAAGAGTCCGCTGGCGTGAATCCTGCGAGATCTGGGTGAAAGAACGCTTTTCTTTTGACAGGAACGCAACCGCCTACCGCGCGCTTTATGAGTCGTTGCTGGCAACTTCAACAAAAGCTGAAAGTCAGACCAGAGGTCAGAAGCCGGGAAGCAAATCGGGGAGATGGAAAATGAATTTTTATTTCTGCTTTTTGTTTTCCATATTTCAGCTTTTGATTACTGCCTCTGACTGTTAGAAAAGCGCCCACACAGTTCACGATGGATTTGGCACAATCAGGATGGGAGTCGCGCCCGGTGACTGCCCCCCGCAAGCTGAAGATCGGAATCAGCATCTGGAGTTTCACGCCCAATGCGGGAGGATTGCAGTTACATGCAGAACAACTTTGCCGGAATCTCATGAAGCGGGGACATGAAGTAGTCGTTGTCACGCGTGCCGCAAGGCATAGATTGGAAGGAAATGATTATCTGTTTTTCAATGAGCCGGAATCCAGCCTGACAGTCAACGATGTGCCTGTCAAACCGCTTAAATTTTCAAAATCCTGCATGCCAGTTCTCTGGTTCCTTGGGAAATGCGTCGTAAGACCCCACCTCGAAGGAGTGGGCGTGAATTTATACACTGCTGTAGCCAGAAAATCTGCATACAATGCCTTCGCCGGAGTCGATATTATTCACCATATTGGTGAAGCCGCGCCATTAAATGGTTTTGCCGCCGCCGCCGCCGCTCAATACTGGCGTATTCCTTTTGTGGTTCAACCGACCTGCCACCCGCATCATTACGGGGATTCGCCTCTGGACTTGCGTCTGTTTAGAAAAGCGGACCGCCTGCTGGTGCATACCGAATATGAGGCCGAACACTTCCACCAAAAGTCATTTCACTGTCCCATTGATGTGGTTGGCAACGGTGTTGAAGAGCGCAACAACGGGATTCCATCGCGGTTCCGGGACAAGTTTGGCATTATCGGACCTTTCATTTTGTATGTCGGGCGAAAGGACAATCAAAAAGGCTATTTTCTGCTCATAGAAGCGTTCAAGGCCATTCGCAGGGCGCGGCCAGACTTGAGTTTGGTCTGCATGGGGCCGCCAGTATCGCCGACCACGAGGCCGCAGATGGATGGTCTTATTGATTTGGACTTTGTTTCCGAGGATGAAAAACACGATGCCCTGGCGGCCTGCACTTGCCTTTGTGTGCCGTCGGAAGGAGAATCTTTCGGACTTATATTTATGGAGGCCGGTTGTTACGCGAAGCCGGTCATCGGACGGAATGTGCCTGTGTTGCGCGAACTATGGGAAGATGGGGTGGCGGGTTTGCTGGTGGGCCATCCCGATGAGGAGCGTAACATCGCCCAGCTTGATCCGGATCAGCTTGTATCGGCCTTGCTCAAGCTGCTTTCAGATCCCGCCGAATGCCGGCGCCTTGGTGAAAATTTACGCAAGGTCTCGGAGCAATTTGTCTGGCAACGGATCGTGGAACGCTTTGAGGCGAGTTACTACGAAACTTTGAATCACGCTCAACAAACATCATAGGTCAATGGCAAATACAAAAAGCGATATCAATGAAACAATATAAAGAACCTGACGAACTGCGGAAAATGCCATTCGTTATCCGGCAGTTCCGATGGCGTTTACCACTGGAACTTACCCAATTGGTGGCAAAAGTCACTTACAAGAAGTTTGGCGATCGTATTGATACGGCGACCATAAAATGCTTTGTTCCAGATCGCGGCTCGGAGATTGAGGATACTGCGGTCACCACCGGCCAAAAGGACGTTCTGCTGGCGGCGCTAAAGGAAACAGAGCGGATAAATCTGCCAGTTGTCGAATTGGGAGCGTGGCGCGGCGCGACAACCACCGCTTTGGCCGCCGCCACAAGCCGGATGATTTATGCGGTTGATCCGTTCAACGACTATCCCGGGGCAGCTTCCGACATGGAAATCATGCTAAACCGGACACGCTTGATGAGCCATGTAAAACATATTCGATCGCGATCGGCTGGAGCGGCAGACGCATTGGCCGATGAGCGATTCAGCTTGGTTTTCATTGATGCCATTCACGATTATATGAATACATGGTTCGACTTTCTCATTTGGGAACAACTGCTGGCTCCGGGAGGCATCGTCGTTTTCCATGATGTGGATGATCACGTCGGAACCAATCTGGCGTGCCGACGTGTTCTACATCAGAAAAACTACACTGTTTGGGGTTACTGCCCAAACATCGTAGCCTTTATAAAATCGCCGGGCGTCTGATTTTATGGCGCGCTATTAATCACGGATTAGTGCTGCCGAGATTTCAAGCCATGATTGCACATTTCACATCCCATCTTTCCGGCGGATCCCACATCGCCGCCCGGCGGCTGCATAACGCCCTCGTCCGGGGCGGAGTGAGCAGCAACCTGTATTATGGGACAGGCGAATCAGTTGATCCCCGCATCATTAAATTCTTTCCACACCGGACTTTCTTCTGGCGCAACTATGCCGCCATGGCCACGAGCTGGCGCAACCGTCAGGATACGCCGGACGGATTCATCACTAGCCCGGGTTGGATACGAAAAACACCCATTCAAGCGACGGGCGTCACTCCCAAAGTGGTTCACCTGCACACGGCGATGCGGTGGTTGGACCTGCCGAGTTTCTTCAATTCCCTGCCACACGGATTACCTGTCGTATGGACCATCCATGAATTTGTTCCCATAACGGGCGGCTGCATCTACCCGTGGGAGTGCGATGGCTTCACGCGCCAGTGTGGGGACTGTCCGCAACTGAAGCGCCCGGGCGGACGGGATGCCAGCCGGCGTTTTTTTCGCACCAAGGCGCACTGGTATGAAAAGCTCAATCTGCACTTTGTAGGCAACAGCGAATGGACGGCGGCCCAGGCCAAGCGTTCGACACTGGGCAATCTGGCCCGTTCCGTGCGCATGATCCATCTCGGTCTCAATGTGGAGGAATACAAGCCGGTGGACAAAGCCGTCGCGCGGAAAGCCCTCGGAATCGCCGAAAACAAATTTGTCATCGGCTTTGCCTGCTCTGATTTTAGCGAACGCCGTAAAGGCGCTGATATTTTAATGGAGGCGTTGAAAACATTTCCTGCAAAGGAGATCGTCCTGTTGGTGCTGGGAGCGGGTCAATGGCCGGCCAGCGGAATTGAAACGATTCCGATGGGTAGCTTGGGTTCGCCACGTTTGCAATCCGTTTTTTATTCGGCTTCGGATGTGTTGGCAATGCCCAGTCTGGTTGAGACATTTGGCCTCGTGGGCTTGGAGGCGATGGCGTGCGAAACGCCGGTGGTAGCGTATCCCGCCGGGGGACTGGCGGACGTGGTGGCCGACGGTGTGACCGGCCTGATAGAGCCGGAGGTCGGAAGCGTGTCCGGGTTGGTTCGAATGCTGCAATGGATGTGGAAACATCCGGCCGAACGTGCAGCCATGGGAATTGCAGCCCGGCAGCGTGTAATCGAAAAGTTTTCGGACACATTGATGGCCCGCCGCTATGCCGATTTATATCATGAACTGGCACCCGAAGAGAAAAGTTTCGGGCCTGCATCCTAGACGCGTCCGGCGGAATCAAGTCATTCATGCTAATCTCCGACCCAAATGCGGCTCCAGCGCGCGGCAAAATCGCCATTGTCGAAACTCTGCGGGGGGCAGCCTCGTTGTTTGTGCTTTTTCATCATTGGGGATCCACCGATGCGCCAGGATGGATTCAATCCCCGTTGATTGGGTCTTTTCTCGATTGGCTAAAAGTAGGCGTATTCATTTTTTTTGCGATTTCAGGGTTCATCATGCCTTATGCTCTTTACCGTGGAAATTATGGCCTGCAAAACATCGGGCGGTTTGTTTTGAAACGCATGGTGCGGCTGGATCCACCCTATCTGCTGGCGATTGTGTTTTGTCTCCTGGTTTCATATCTGGCATCATTGCATCCTTTGTCCAAGGTTCCATTTTATTTTAGCTGGCAAAATCTGGCCCTGCACTTGTTTTATCTGTGTCCTTTTTTCGGTCAGGATTGGGTGGTCGGCGGAGGCGGAGTTTTCTGGACGCTTGGAATCGAGTTTCAATATTACCTGATGTTAGCCTTGATTTTTCCTTTTCTCAACCATTCAAAACGATGGGTCATGTGGGGCAGTTTGTGTTTATTTGTATGCGCCTGCATTATTTGGGATGATGGATATCGCTGGCGATTTATCCTGCCCTACACCCCTTTCTTCGCGATGGGAATGATAACTTTCTGGCATTACATCGGACGGATCCAAATCCGGACTTATCTTGTCACATTGGGTTTGCTGGCGATCCTGGCAACCTGGAAATTTGGATGGGGTCAGGCCATCGGACCCGTCATCGCCGCCATGCTCATGGCCTTCTACCACCGTCCATACGCACCGCTGCAATTCTTTGGAAAGATTTCATATTCGCTCTATCTGTTTCATATGGCAATCACCCTGCGCGTGGTGAATTACTGCGACCGGTTTGAATGGGGCCACCGCTGGACATGGCTGATCATCTTGGGCGGTTCTGCCGCCTGTATTGCCCTGGCGAGTCTGGTCTACTTTTTTAT
>CAYPTV010000002.1:0-26859 GCA_964413505.1 uncultured Bifidobacteriaceae bacterium
TCCGCATCAAGGGCGAGGAAATTGACATCCGCGTTTCCACCGTGCCGACGGTTTACGGCGAAAGCGTTTCCCTCCGTTTGCTTACGCGCGGGAAAATTTTCCTGTCGCTCGACAAGCTCGGCTTTTCCAGGATGGAAGAAGACGCCATCCGCGAAATCATCATCAAGCCGCACGGGATTTTCCTCGTGACCGGCCCGACTGGTTCCGGCAAATCCACTTCGCTCTACGCATTTTTGAGTTCCATCAACTCGGTCACGAAACGCATCATCACGATTGAAGAGCCGGTGGAATATGAATTGAAGGGCATCAATCAGATCGCCGTGCGCTCGGACATCGGGCTGACGTTCGCGATGGGATTGCGCCACATTTTGCGGCAGGATCCGAACGTCGTGATGGTCGGCGAAATCCGCGACCAGGAGACGGCGGAAATCGCCATCCGGGCGTCGCTCACCGGCCATTTGGTTTTTTCCACATTGCACACTAATGATGCGCCAAGCGCGTTCACGCGTTTGATTGACATGGGCATCGAGCCGTTTCTCGTCGCGTCGTCTGTCGAGGCTGTCATGGCGCAACGTCTTGTCCGCACGATTTGCCCGCATTGCAAGACGGAGCAGAAGGTTGAAGCGGATTATTTGAGGCGCATCGGTTTTCCCGAGGCGGACATCGCCACGGCTAAAATCTGGCGCGGTGCGGGCTGCGAAAACTGCCGGCAGCAGGGTTATCAGGGACGAAAGGGAATTTACGAACTGCTGCTCGTCAGCGAAAACATCCGCCCGCTCATCATGAACCGCTCGTCCTCGACCGCCATCGCCCAGCGCGCCATGGACGCCGGGATGCGCACGCTGCGCACCGACGGCTGGAACAAAGTGAAGGCCGGCGAGACGACCATCGAGGAAGTTTTGCGCGTGACGCAAATGGAAGAACATCTCGAATCGCTGGCCGGCGGTGAGGACAAAACGCAATTTATTTCGCGCACATGAAAGCCGCTCCTCGTCCTTTGCCAACTTGGTTAAAGTGGTTGTGCCGAATACTCGGCGTGCTTGTTCTTTTTGGACTGCTGGGGATGCTCCCCATTGAAATCATCCGCATCAAGCTCGTCCTATACGGACTTCATAACGGTTATAGAATGAGCGATCAACAGGTGATTGATGAATTTGCGCATGATACGGCGCTGATTTTATGGATGTTTTTCGGCATTTGGCTGGTGCGGAGAGGTTGGAAGAAAAACAAGGAAGCCGTAGAAGACAACATTCCGCCTGTCGAATCAATGGTGATTCCTGCCACGCCGGTTGTGTCCAAATTTTCGAAAAACAAACGATGGTCTTTCTGCAACATTTTGCAAATCGCGCCCGACGCGAACCGCCTCTGGCAGTTCGACGCCCGGAGCGGAGCGTTGCATCGCGAGCACAGCGGCAAGCCCGGCACCGCGCTGCCCGGAAAATATGTCGCAAAATCCTGGACCTCGCTCTGGCAGCCGAAGCTGAATGTTGCATGGCTGCCGCTGGAAAAGGTTTTCCTGCGCGTCATTGAACTGCCAAAAAGCACCTTCGAGGAAACGCTTTCCATGGTGGAATTGCAGATGGAAAAGCTGTCGCCGATTCCCGTCACGCAGATTGTCTGGACGCTGCAAATGCTTCCGCAGGCTTCGGCGGAAAATTTGCAGACAGTCGTTGTCGTCGTCGCGGAGCGCAAAGTGGTCGAGGAATTTCTTGGCAAACTGGAGGCGCAAAATTATCTCGCCGACCGGCTCGAAGCGCCGATGCTCGACCAGTTGGAAGTCACGTCCGCCACGGAAGACGGCGCGTGGATTTACCCGGCGTCGCTCAACGGCCAGGATGCGGCGCTTGCGGCGTGGTGGTTTGGCGGCGCGCTGAGGAGCCTGAGTTTCATCGTGCTGCCGCCCGGCGGCGAACGCGCGAAAAGTTTGCAGGGGCAGTTCGCGCAACTGACCTGGGCGGGCGAACTCGAAGGCTGGCTGACGGCGCAGCCTAAATTTCATCTCGTCGCCGACGGCGCGACGGCGGGCGAATGGGAAACATTTTTGCGCGAAGCCTTGAACGAGCCGGTGCAGGTGGCCAAGCCGCTGGCGTTGCAGGAACTGGCCGCGCGCACGGCACGGCGCGCGACGACGGCGCAATCCAGCAGCGCGGCTTTGCTGCCGGCGGAATTTTCCACGCGCTACCACCAGCAATACGTTGACCGGCTGTGGTTGCGCGGATTGTTTGCGACAGGGGTTTTGTATGCGATCGCCGTCGTGATTTATTTTTGCGCGACGTTTCTTCTCGGCATCCAGACGGGCAAGGTGGAGCAGCAGGTCGCCTCCATCAGCGGCGATTACACGAACGCGCTGCAACTCAAGGCGCGCTACAACGTGCTGGTGCAGCGGCAAAACCTGAAATTCGCCGCACTGGACTGTTGGAAGACCGTCGCGGAGCAATTGCCGCAGGGGATTTCGCTGCAACGGTTCAGTTTTGCCAACGGGCAGACGCTGACGTTGAGCGGCACGACGACGCCCGACCAGATCAACACGCTCTTCAGCTTCAACAGCGCGATGCAAAAGGCCATGATCAACGGCCAGCCGATGTTTGATCCGCACGCAGGAGATCCGGTGAGTCCGCGGACCAGCGGCGGCGGCGTGACCTGGAATTTCACCCTGCAACTGGCAAACCCGGAGGAGCAGGCGCAATGAAAAAATATTTCGCGCAACTGCGTCCGCTGGAACGCCGCATGGCCGTCGGCGTGCTGGTGGTGGTGATCGTTGTGCTGAACTGGATTTTCATCTGGCCGCATTTTTCGGACTGGGGGGATTTGAAGCGGCGCGGCGATGACGCGCGGCAGAAGCTGACGCTTTTTCAGGCGGCAATCGCGCAGTCCGCCAATTACGAGTCGTTGGTGAAAAAATTTGAAACCCAGGGCGAATTTGTCGCGCCCGAGGACCAGGCCATCAACATGATGCGGACGATCCAGGCCCAGTCGGCCCAGAGCGGCGTCAGCATCGCCAATTACTCGCGCTCGATGACGCACACAAACGAATTTTTCACCGAGCAGACGCAGAACATCAATGTCTCCGCGACGGACGCGCAACTGGTGGACTTTCTTTACAAACTCGGCAACGGCGCCTCGATGGCGCGCGTGATTGACCTGGAATTGCAGCCCGACAGCCCGAGAATGCACCTCACCGCCAACATCCGGCTCGTCGCCAGCTACCAGAAAAATCCCAAGGCCGCGCCCGCGAACAATTTGAAATCCCCAACCGCAAACGCAAAATGAAAACGCTCACGCTCCTCCTGATTTTATTTTTAACCGGCATTGACCTTTGGGCGCAGACGCCGCCCGCCGCGCTCGTGACAAACATTCCGGGCGCGCTGCGCCTGCCCGGACGCTTCCGCACGAATTCGCCGGCGTCCGACATCGCGGCGCGGCTGGCGGCGATGCGCAGCAATTCAGCCGCAATGACCCGGTCCGCCATGCCTGCGGCGGTTCCAGCAGTTCCAGCGGTTCCGGCTCCGGCGGTTGCTGCGCCAGCCGCGCAGCCCGACGCCAATGCTCCGGCCGGTGCAACTTCAAACGGCGGCACAGGTGAAGTTCCAGCCTACCAATATGATTTTCAAGGCGTGGATGTGAAACAGGTGCTGCAAATTTATTCGGAACTGGTGGGGCGCACGCTGTTGATGGCGCAACCGCCAGCGGCTTCAATCATCCTGAAGACTCAATCGCCGCTGACCAAATCGGAAGCGATCGAGGCGTTGCAGGCGGTGCTTTCGCTCAACAACATCGAGGTCGTCAACATCGGTGAAAAATTCGTGAAGGTGCTGCCTCCGGACCAGGCGGGCGGGTCGGGCGCGAAGATTGACACTTCGGATGCGAGCGAACTGCCGGAACTGGGGACCTATGTGACCCACATCGTGCATTTGAATTATGTCAAGCCCAGCGCGATGCAGCAGATTCTCACGCCGTTCGCGAAACTGGCCGGCGCAATCGTGCCGCTCGATGACAACGGCATTCTCGTGCTGCGCGACAACGCGGAAAACGTCAAGCGGATGCTGGAGCTGATTGACCAGGTGGACACCGGCGGCGGCGAATCGGAAATCATTTCCGAGGTCATCCCGATCAAATACGCGCTGGCCGCAGACATCGCCAGCGCATTGAACAGCCTCGGCGGCGGCAGCGGCAGCGGCACGGTGAGCATCGGTAGCGCGGCGACTACCTCCACCATCAACGGCCTCGGCACCCGGCCCGCCGGAAGCCCGGTCAACACCACCGGCTCCTACCAGCCCGGCGGCGGCGGCAACGGAATCCAGGGCGGCAACGGAACGCAGCCGCGCCCGTTTGGGACGACTGCCAACGGCACGCCGTCATCCGGCACGACTTTCCAGCAAAGATTGTTGAGCATTGTCAACAAGGCGTCCGGCGCGAACGGGCAGGAGCAGCCGATCCAGATTTTCGGCCAGACAAAAATCATCGCCGACCAGCGCAGCAATTCGCTGCTCATTTTCGCCACGCGGCAGGACATGGACGCCATCACCAACGTCATCGCCAAGCTGGACGTGCTGCTTTCGCAGGTGCTGATTGAATCGGTCATCATAGACGTGGATTTGAACAAGGCGATGAACGCAGGCGTTTCCGTGGCGCAGAATCCGTCCAAATTAGGAACGGACGGCAGCGTTGTCGGCGGCGGCGGCAGCGTCAACGGCCAGACGTTTTTCAATTTCCTGTCCTCCACCGGCCAATATTCCAACGGCACAAATTCATCCGCCATTTTGGGAAACGCGCTTAACAGCGGCTTGAGCTACTTTGGAAACATCGGACCGACTTGGGATGTGGCGCTTCAGGCCGCCGCCAACGACAGCAGTGCGACGGTCATCCAGCGCCCGCGCATCCAGACCTCGCAGGCCAAGGCCGCGTCGTTCTTTGTCGGCCAGACCGTTCCCTATGTCACCGGCAGCACTTACGGCAGCGCGTATGGAAACAGCTCCTCCTATTCGCAATTGTCCGTCGGCGTTGAACTGGATGTCACGCCCTTCATCAATCCCGACGGCCTCGTCGTCATGGACATCAACCAGGAAATTGACGACCTGAACGGTTACACCGTCATTGAAAACGTCGGCAACGTTCCAAACACCACCAAGCGCACGCTCCAGTCGGAAATCGCCGTCAAGGACAAGGACACCATCATGCTCGGCGGCTTCATCCGCTCGGACAAGAGCAACAGCAAGAGCGGCGTTCCATACCTTCAGGACATCCCGCTCATCGGCGCGCTCTTTTCCCAGCGCAGCAGCACCAAGGACCGGCAGGAAACCATCGTGCTCATCCGCCCGACCGTTTTGCGGACGCCCGACCTTGCCGCAGCACAGGCCGTCACCGAGCAAAAACGGCTGCCGGGCATTTCCGCCGCCGTGGTTGAGGACGCCCGCGACGAACGCAAGGAGGTCGAATCCGAGGCGAATTCCGAGGCCAAAGCCGCCGCAGCCGAGGCCGCAGCCGAGAAACAGGCGAAGCCCGCAGCCGAAGACAACAGCGGATATTTCCAGCCCGCTGCACCTGTCGGGACGCTGCCCACCAATACAGTTGCGCCCGCGAATCCGTGAAATATGGCAGGACGCGCACGAAGCAACGCGCCGAACTTGGCCACAGAGGACGGCACGCCTATGGCGGGTTAAAATCAACATTAATGTCCGCCGTGCGGCTCATCCCTCCACCATGCGGAGCGTCCAGTAGTCGCTCGCGAGGTTCCCGGTGATCAGATATGCGTAGGGCATGGTGAAATAGCCTTTCCGTCCCCATTTCGCGCCCCAAGAATTGCGCACGATGAAACGCTGTGCCACGTCGTCGTAACCCACCGCCATCACCGCATGTCCGCCCACGACCTGTTCCGCCGAGGTCGGCATGTTCAGCACGCCGGTCTTCGCCACCGCCGCGCTTTCGAACGCGTCATAGACGGTGAAGCCGAACACGAACGGATAACCCGCCGCCAGGCAGCCCTTCATCTGCGCGAGGTCTCGGTTCACGCGCTGGTAACTGACGACCTTGTGCGCAAGCGCATCCTTGTAGCAAACCGGCGACGGTTTTTGCGCGGGCTTGGCACCGGGCGGCCAGATGTTTGTGTTTGGGTCAGCGGGCGTGGCGACGTAAGGCCATTCCGTTTCCGGGCAGACGCCGAGCTTGTTGACGCTCTTCACGCCGTCGCGGATTTGCGCACCGCTGTCGGTGGAGACGGAGTGTTCCATGTCGCGCTCGTTGAAATAAATGAAGAGACGCGCGGGGGTGAAATCCGCCAGTTTCTGTTTCAAGAGGTCGAACTCAACCGCCCCGGCGATGGCGTTGGCCGTGCAGGAACCGATCTGCCCCTGGTCATAGACAGCAGGGCATTCCTTCCGCAAATCCGCCTTTGCGGACAGCGGGCCAAGTTTTGTCAGCGGTGCGGCATAGAGATGATCTCGCTGGTCCGGCAAGTCGGGCGTCCAGCCGTAATGCGCGATGGTGCGTCGCGTGACGATGTTTTTACTCATGGCTTGATAAATTTGACTGGTTCATTTGTGTGCAAGGCGCAGGGTCGTCAGGGCTTGAAACCATCCAGCGTGATGGCGTAAGCGTTCGTCGGAACATTGTTGGTGAAGTAGATGGTGAACCGATAGACGGGGCTGATGGGAGGATTCGGAACAGTGACGGTAGTTTGATTGCATCCGCCATCGCCATACGCGCCGATGTATTGAATTTTCGTATTAGTCCGGTTGGTGTCGGTCGCTGTGAAAATGGTATTCCCGCCGGTGGTGTCCGGTGCCCAGCCCCAGCCTTGCTGAAGGGTTTTGGTGTAGTTGACGTATCCTGCATACGGCCCGGGACATGTGCCTGATGAACCGCTGCTTACCACCGGCGAACCGAACACCACCACCGGATCAACGCCGGTTTGCGGATCAATGCTGTTCGTGAAAACCATCAAGGACGCCGAGCGCGTCGGAACGGATTCCGTGTATTTGGAAACATTGCAGGAATAAAACCCCACGTCGTTGATCTGGGCATTTGCAATGATGAGGGTGTCGTTGGTCTGGCCGTCCATGGCATTTCCATTGCGAAGCCATTGGTAGGCGAGAGGCCCGTTCGTGGCAGCGACGCTGAACGTGGAGGTGGAATTTATCGGAACCAGTTGATCCTCCGGCTGGCGGATGATTTGCGGGAATTCAGATTGCTCTGAATAGATGTTGCTGTCGGCGGCGGCCAGTTTTGCAGCCGCAGTGAACAGAATGAGGGCCATGATTTGTTTTTTCATATTAGGAATTGGATTGGTTTGTTTGTTAACGGATAATGGACACTATTGAATACGGGGATTTCTCGGAAATCTTTCAAAAAAACCCAAATTTTTTTCATGGCCTTTTACGCTTAAACTCAGAAAATCCAGCAAAACGTGAAGGGCAAAGCCATCAGGCGGCATGAATTTGTCAAATCTGCGCTGGGCGCGGCGCTCGTGGTGCTTTCCGGTTTGCTGTTATGGAAATCGCCGTTGGGCGAACCATGGGTGAACGCCAGCTACGATTATTTGTTCCGTTTCAGCGCGCACACCGTCACGAACAACGTCGCGCTCATTCTCATGGACAATGAGGCTTTCGATCAGTTTCACCAGACGCGTGGGCAGCCATGGGATCGGGTGCTGCACGCCCAATTGCTGGACAGACTGGCGGATGATGGCTGCGCGCTCGTCGTGTTCGATTCCTTTTTTCGGGAACCACGCGATCCGGCAACGGACAAGATCCTGGCCGACGCAATGCGGCGGCAGCGGCATGTTGTCTTGATGGCTGAACAAGCCCGGGTGATACATCCGGCCATGTCCGGCGCGCGGCCCGAATTGCCGGCGGAACCATTTCTGGAGGGAGCCGGAACGAATTGGGGCGTCGCGTGGCTAGACCCGGATTCGGCTGACGATTCAATTGTGCGTCGGCACTGGCCGTTTCCATCGCCGGGGCCGTATCCAAGCCTGCCTGAAACAGCCGCACGGCTGGCGGGCGCGCAATTGGATTTGCAGCCGCAGGAACGCTGGCTGCGCTATTACGGCCAGGACGGCGCATGGACAAAATTAAGTTATCGTTTCGCGCTGGCGCAACCGGCGGGCTATTTCCACGACAAAATCGTTTTCATCGGCACCCAGCCGCAAACATCCTTGCCTAACGGCGAACCGGATGAATTTCGCACGCCGTTCACGCGCTGGACGGGTGAATCTTCCGGCGGCGTGGAAATCATGCTCACGTCATTTTTGAATCTGGTCAACGGCGACTGGCTGCGACGACCGGCATGGTGGATTGAATTATCAACACTCGTTGCCGCCGGAATCCTGTTCGGCGGCGGATTGTGCCGGATGCGCCCGCCGGCAGCCTGCATTTTCGCGGCGGCAATTGCCGTTGCAATCGCGCTTGGGGCAATTTCATGGAGTTATTTCACAAACTACTGGGTTCCGTGGCTGGTGATTTCCGGCGGGCAAATTCCGTGCGCGCTGGCGTGGGCGCTGGTGGCTTCGAAAATATTTCGAGCTGCGGAAACAAAAACTGCCGCAGTTGATGAATTGCCGGACGTTTCCGGTTACGAATTGGTCCGCCCGCCGTTTGGCCGGGGCGCTTATGGAAAAGTCTGGCTTGCGCGGAACAAGGCCGGACAGTGGCGCGCGTTGAAAGCCATTTATCTGGCAAATTCTGAAAACGACACCGATCCTTACGAGCGCGAATTCAACGGCGTCAGCCGCTACAAATCCGTTTCTGAAAAGCACCCCGGGCTTGTGCGCGTGGATTTCGTAAGCGAAAAATTGGACGGATATTTTTATTATGTCATGGAAATAGGCGATTCCGTTGAACCCGATTGGGAACGCGAACCGTCAAAATACAGGCCGCGCGATTTGGGAAACGAGCGGGCGCGGATGCCGGGAAAGAGGCTGCCGATTTCTCAGTGTGTGCAGATTGGAATTGAACTTGCCGACGCGCTGGATTTTCTTCATCGGCAGGGACTGACGCACCGCGACATAAAACCCTCGAACATAATTTTTGTGAACGGCAAGCCGAAGCTGGCCGATCTCGGACTCGTTGCTGAGATCCGCCCCCTGAACCAAGAGCGCACATTTGTCGGCACGCCGGGCTACATGCCGCCACCGCCGGAACGTCCGGGCACACCGGCTTCGGACATTTATGCCTTGGGCATGCTTCTTTATGTTTTGGGAACCGGACGCAACGCCGCATTTTTCCCGGAAATTGCGACTAGCCTTGTTGAGAACAAAGAGCCGGAGGAATTCTTTCTGTTGAATACAATCATCCTCAAAGCTTGTCAGCCAGATGCGGTGCAGCGTTATGGCTCCGCTTCAGAAATGCGCGTCGCTTTGCAGGCATTGCAAAAACCTCCTCACTAATTTGTGTCCAGACACTGGCATCCCGTTTCGGCAGGCATCGTCACGTCTTTTAAAGAATACCAGCTCCGCCCTCAATCCCATCCCATTTTATCCATAAAACCCAATCGGACGGAGCTGGTAAATTATAATGCCGTCAGCCTGACTAAGGCGCCGTTTTGAAGCTGTGCGGGTGGATTTTTACAACCTTCCAGATGTAATACGTTCCAAAATCCAAAATCTTTCAAAAAAAGTGAAAATTTTTATGGTCGTGACCGTCTTCCCGAGGGGAGAAGTGTTCAAAAATGCGGATTTATTAAGGGTTTTGACCCGAAAACATTAGATTGTAACGAAATGAAATCCAGATTTGAAAATCCAAATTGCCCTCACGGGAGTCTCAAATACACGATTCAGAACCGGATTGTCATTCACTTTATGGCTGCATTGGTCAAAAAATTATCTAATGATGCCTTCCATGATTCGTCTCGACCAGGCTCTGGTGGAACGCGGTTTCTCCGAAAGCCGGGAGAAGGCCAAGCGCGCCATCCTCGCCGGACAGGTCCGCGTCAATGCCCAGACCGCGCACAAGGCGAGCGATACCGTGAAGGCCGAAGATGAAATTACTTTGGACGCACCGGAAAAATATGTCAGCCGCGGCGGCCACAAGCTTGAGCACGCGCTCAAGCATTTTCAACTGGACGTGGCGGGAACGTTGGCGATTGATCTGGGTGCCTCCACCGGCGGATTCACGGACTGCCTCCTGCAAAACGGGGCGGCGAAAGTTTTCGCGGTGGACGTCGGGCAGGGACAGCTTGCGTGGAAATTGCGGAAGGACAGGCGCGTGGTGGTCATGGAAAAGACCAACGCAAGGCATTTGAAACCGGAACAGATGCCAGAATCGTTCAGCCCCGCCGGCGTGGGCGTCATTGACTGCTCGTTCATCTCGCTGAAAAAAATCCTGCCGACCGCAGTTGCATTATTGAAAACAGACGGCAAAATTGTCGCGCTCGTCAAGCCGCAGTTCGAGGCGGGCAAGGCCGAGGCTGACAAGGGCCGGGGCGTGATCACGGATTCTGCCGTGCATGAACGGGTGCTGTCGGAACTGGAAGTGTTCGTGGCCGCGCAAAGCGGGTTGAACTGGCGCGGCGTGACGGAGTCGCCGCTGCTCGGCCCGGCGGGCAACAAGGAATTTTTGGTGCTGATTGAAAAAACAAGCTGACAAGATAAAACGCATCGGGCTGGCCGGAAATTCCGGCAAGGCCGCGTGCGCCGCAATCATCCGCAAGGCCGCGCGGCTCATTGAAAAAGCCGGGCGCAGGGCGGTCGTTGGCGGCGACATCGCGGCGCTGGCCCGCGACGTTGATCTGATGCTGGTCTTCGGCGGCGACGGCACGATGCTTCGCGCGGCGCGGGACATTGCGGGTTCCACCACGCCCATCCTCGGCGTCAACATCGGCGGGCTGGGCTTTCTCACCGCCGTCCCGTCCAACGAACTGGCGCATGCGCTGAAGCAAATCTGGAGCGGCAACTTCAAATTTGAATCGCGCGCATTGATCGAGGTCAGCGGAATCTGCAACGGAAAAAAAATCTGCGAGACCGCGCTAAACGACATCGTCACCAGCCGCGGCGCCGGCGCCCGGCTCATCACGCTCGACGTTGGTGTGGACGGCGAGCCCATCACGCGCTACCGGTGCGACGGGCTGATCATCAGTTCGCCGACCGGATCGACGGCGTATTCGCTCGCGGCGGGCGGCGCGGTGGTGTTGCCGACGGCGGAGGTTTTCGCGCTCACGCCGATTTGTCCCCACGCGCTTTCGAACCGCTCCATTATTTTGCCGCTGGCCTCCAAAATTTCCGTGAAGGCCGTCAGCCCGCATCCGGCGACCATACTGAGCGTGGACGGTCAGGTGGTCGCGGAACTGGACGCCAAAGACGAGGTCATCATCCGCCGCAGCAGCCGCAAGATTCAATTGATGGACCTGGCGGACAATTCATTTTTGGAGGCGCTGCGCCGGAAACTGCAATGGCGCGGGGGTTATCTTTGAAATGAAATCGTTGAATTGTTACATCGTTAAATGGTTGCACAGTGTCTTGTTCCTGTCCGTTTCACGATTTAACAATTTAACGATTCAACGTATCACATGGTCAGATTAAAAGACATTGCACGGCACATTGGCGTTTCCGTGATGACCGTCTCGAAGGCGCTGCGTGACGCGCCGGACGTTTCCGCCGCGACGAAGGCCAGGATCAAGACGCTTGCGCAGCAAATGGGCTACGTCCCGGATTCCAGCGCGCAGGGACTGCGGACCAAGACGACGAAGCTCTTCGGCCTCGTGATTCCGTCCATCACAAACCCGATTTTCGCGCGGATTGTTTTTGCGATTGAAGAGCGTGCGCACGACCTCGGCTACGACCTTCTGCTCGGCCACTCGCTCAACATGCCGGAGCGCGAGGAGCACTGCATCCGCCATTTTCTTTCGCGGCGCGTGGACGGGCTTTTCATCTCGCCGGTTTATCGTTTTGAAGCTGAGGCGCGAATTTACCAGGAAATTCTCGCGCGCAGGACGCCCACGGTCCTGCTCGGCTCGCCCGCGCCGTTCTGCAAAAGTTTTCCGGCCGTCGAGATCGAGGAACTCATCGCCAGCTACAACGTGACGCAGCATCTGCTCAAGCTAGGACACAAGCGCATCGCCTATTTCACCGGCCCGCAGACCGCGCCGTGGGCGCACGAGCGCTTCAACGGCTACCGACGCGCGCTGCGCGAAGCCGGTTTGGACGTGGACGACAAGCTCGTCTTCCAATCCGGCAACACGATCGAGGACGGCACGAACGCCGCGCTGCAAATGCTCAACGAATCGTGTGCCGCCACCGCCGTCCAGGCCGTCAGCGACCTTGTCGCCATAGGCTGCGCGGAGGCCTTGCTTTCACAAGGACTGAGGATTCCCGAGGACATTTCGATTGTCGGCTTCGGGAATATTTTGACATCGGGGCATTTCCGCGTGCCGCTCACAACGGTCCGGCAACCGAAATTCCGGCTTGGCATTGCCGCCGTGGAAATGATGATGAGCTTGATCCGGGGCGAGCCTGCCCAATCGAAACGACTGCCCGCCGAACTGCTGGAACGCAAAAGCTCCGCGCCGCCACCGCCGAAACCGTAGGCGAATAAACTGGCAAAATGCGCCCGCCAATGGCAGGTTGCCGGAGTTTTATGCAAGCCATTAATTTTTTGCGACGAGCTGTTTTGCCGGCGTTCTGTCTTACTTTCGCCCTCATCGTTCGGGGCGAAACCGCCACGAACAGCTTCGGTTTTACCGGCCCTGAGTTTTATCCGATTGACGACGGTGTCAACCTGCTCCACGCGGCGGATTTGGATGGCGACGGTTTGAACGATCTGGTCGTTGCAAACAATCTCCGCTCGAAGATCAATCTTCTCTACAACCGGACGGGCAAGACTAACTTGGTTGCAGACACAAACCCGCAGCGCAAACTGGAATTGAACGAACTGCCGCCGGACGCGCGGTTCCGCATTGATTCCATTCCTGCCGACGAACACATCGCGGCGATGGTCGTGGCCGACTTGAACGGCGACGGCAGGCCCGACATCGCCATTTACGGTGACGGCAAGGACCTCGAGGTGATTTACAATCTGGGCACGAACGGCTGGAGCGACCCGAAGCGCTGGCACATCGAGGACGGACAAATGACCGCCAACGCGCTCGCCGAAGGCGACCTGAACGGCAACGGCCTCAACGATCTTGTTCTGCTCGGCGACAACGGCTCCGCCTATTTTCTCGCGCAAAACGCCGACCACACTTTTGGCGAGCCGCAAAAAATCCCGTATTCCGGCACGCCAAAGGCCGTGCAGGTCGTGGACGTGGACGGCGACGGGAAAAGCGATCTGCTGCTGGTGGATTTTGACAGCCCGACGCCGTTCCGGTTCCGCCTGCAAAATTCCAGCGGGCAGCTCGGCCCGGAAATTTATTTCAAAACACCGCCCTTCCGCTCGTTTGACGCGGACAACCTGGACGGCGACGCGAAAAATTACATGGTGACCATCGCGCAAAGTTCCGGGCGCGCGGAAGTTTCGCAGTTCACCAGGAAGCCCGGGGAAATTTTGTCGGGCGCGTTCCGTCAGGGTCAGTTTCAAATCCTGCCGCTGAACAAAACCGACGCGGCGCAGCGCGGACTGCTTTGGGCGGACGTGAACGGCGACGACCGCCCGGATTTGCTCGTGGCCGAACCGGAAAGCGGGCAGCTTTCGGTTTATCTGCAAAACGCGGACGGCTCGCTCGCGCCGCCAAAAACTTTCCCGACGCTCGCGGGCGTAAGCCAGATTGCCGTCGCAGACTGGAACGGCGACGGCACGCCGGAAATTTTTCTTCTAAGCGGCGACGAAAACGCCGTTGGCATGACGCAGTTCGACAAGAACGGGCGGCTGCCGTTTCCGACGCTGCTCCCGCTCGACGGCAAACCGCTTGTGATGGCGGTCGGCGCGCTGAAGCCCGGCGCGAAGCCGGTTCTCGCAATCATCGTGGACAAGGACGGCCAGCGTTCTCTCGTCACACGCACGACGGATGGCAAAATAAAATCTCAAAAATTAAGCGACAGCTTCAAATCGAACCCAACGACCCTGGCGATCCAGGATGTGAACCAGGACGGCCTGGCGGATTTGGTGGTGCTGATTCCGTATGAAAAAATCAAGGTGCTGCTGCAAAAATCCGGCGGTGATTTTGACGAGGAGGACGTTGATCCGCCGGGCGGCGCGATTGACCAGCCGTGGCTGGCATCGGCGGACGTGGACGGCGACGGCAAGCCGGAATTGCTGCTGCCGCAGAAAAATTTCGTGCGCGCGGTCGTGCTGGAGCGCGGCGACAAAATCCAAGGCTCGACGAACCAGCCGGGCTGGGTTTTCCGCGTGAAGGACCAGATCAACGGCGCGGAGAGTGATTCGCGAATCATCGGCGCGACGGCGGTTCAAAACGGCAAGAATTCCACGCCTTCAATCTTTTTGTTCGACGCGGAGCACAAGCAGTTGACTTTGTGCGAACGCGATACCAACGGCGTATGGCAAATTGTCAGAAACGTAGATTTGCCGGCGACCGATTTCAGTTCGGTGCAATCCGTCGCGCTCGGCGGGACGAACGTGCAGAGCGTGGCGTTTCTCGGACAGAGCGCCGTTGCCTGGATGCCGCTGGCGGGCGACGTGTGGGATTTGACCGCGCTCGACGCCTACGAAACGCCCATCAAGGACGGATATTTGAACGACGTCATCGCCGGCGATTTGAACGGCAGCGGGCGGAAGGATTTGGTGTTCATGGAAACCGCAAAAAATTATCTGGATCTCGTCACATTCAATTCAAAGCACAAGCTCGTGGCCGCCGACCGCTGGCAGGTTTTCGAGCAGCACACTTTCCGGGGAAACAGCGATTCCATGCCTGAACCCCGCGAAGCCGTGATCGCGGATGTGACCGGCGACAAGAAGAATGATTTGATCGTGCTGGTGCATGACCGGATACTGGTTTATCCGCAGCAGTGAGGAATTTTCAACCTCCACCAGCCGAATCCTCATCGTCGTCATCCTCGTCCTCGTCCTCATTCAATAAACCAGCACCAGCACCGCCGCATCCTGCGCCGACTGAAAAATCAACGCAAAGACGCAAAGGAAGGCGTAAAGTGTGTCAAACCGTTGCGAAAACGTGTCAACTCGCCCGCGCTTTTACAAGGTTGAGTTTCGCAATCACCGGATCAAGCGCCGCCTTCCACGCCGCGTAACCGGCTGCGTTGAGGTGAAGATGATCCGGATTGAAATCCACGGGGTTTGGATTTCCATTTTCGTCCGCGTAGATTCCCCATGTGTCACAAATGAAGAAATTCGGCTCGCCTTTGACAAGCTGTTCCACCAAAGAATTGGCCTTCTGGATTTTTTCCGCGTAAATCTGGCCGCCGCGTTCCGATCTGGGCATTATTTTGCAGACAATGACCTTTAAGTTCGGATTGAAATTCTTGATGGCCTGTAGAATGAGCCGGATGTTCGCCGCAACATCATCCGGATCCGCGCCATCCCCCAAGTCATTCGTGCCGATCAGCAACACGATGGCCGGCGGATTCAGGCTTAACACATCTGTCTTCAGCCGGTAAAGCACGCCGCTCGTGATGTCGCCGCCAATGCCCCGGTCGGCCACCTTCAAGTTCGGAAAATCCTGCGCAAGCGTATGCCAGCCTTCGGTGATCGAGTCGCCCAGAAACACGACCGATCCGACGTCATTGCTCGCGGTGGCTTTCCAGCGGACATGGTCGCGCGCCCACACATTCGCCAGGCCGGTCCACACATGCGGCGGCACTTTCCCCGGCAGCCGGCCGAGGCTCGGAAATTGCGACACGTCGGTCGCATCGCCCGGAGCCGGCGCGATATTGTTGGTGCTTTGAGCGCGGGCAAAAGTGATCCCGGCCACGGCCAGAAGAATTGCGACATGGGAGGCGATGAGCGTTTTCATGGATGTTGAACTAATTGTTGAAAAAGATTCAATGGCTCAAGCCGTAGCCAAACGGGAACAGGGGTTTTTCAGACTTGTCGGCGGTGGCGATGTGATCGTTGCTGCGCGGCCAGGCGCGCGGGAGTCTGCCGGTGAATTTGAAATCCCCGAACAAAACATCCGTCATGCCCAGACCTTCCGTGCCGGGCAGCCACGCGGCCACGAACGCATCGCTGTCGTCCAGCGCGGAATTCAAAATCAGCGGCCTGCCGGAAAATAAAATCGTGACGACAGGAGCGCCGCCGGATTTGGCCTTCGCGATCAAGGCCAGAGCTTCAGCGGATAAATTCAAATCATTGTTGTCGCCTTTCATTTCGGCGTAAGGCTGTTCGCCCAGGACCGCGATGACGGCGTCGGCATTTTTCAAATCACCGGCGTCGGGCGAAAAAGTGACTTGAGTTTCCGGTGAAACGGTCTGGCGGATGGCCGCGAGAAGTGTCGTGCCCCCGTGTGTCACGTTGCCGCGATCACCCTGCCAGTCAATGGTCCAGCCGCCGCATTGAATTCCCAGATCGTCAGCCGCCGCGCCGACGACGGCGAGGTGTCTGATGTTTTTTGACAGCGGCAGAACATGGTTTTTATTCTGGAGCAGCACGAGAGATTCGCGCACGGCTTCACGGGCAACGGCGCGATGTTCCGGCGAGCCGATGGCGGCGGTCAATTTCGGATCAGTCGCGGTTCTTTCAAAAAGCCCGAGCTGGAATTTGATCCGCAAAATCCGGCGCACGGCGTCGTCAACGCGCGCCTGCGGAACTTTTCCCTCGGCGATGAGCGATTTCAAATCGCCAATGAATTCAACGTAATTGTTCGTCTTGTCCGTGCCGTTGGGAATCATGATCATGTCCAGGCCGGCGTTGATGGATTGCCCGATGTCGTTTTTGAAGTCGGGCGAAAGCTGGTCAATTGCCGCCCAGTCAGAAACAAGAAAGCCCCGGAAGCCAAGCTCGCCCTTCAAGACATCGGTGAGCAGATATTTGTTGCCGTGCATTTTCTGCCCGTTCCAACTGCTGTAAGAAACCATGATGCTGCCCACGCCGGCCTTGATCGCGGCAACATACGGCGGCAAAAACAGTTTGCGCAACGTCGCCTCATCGCAAACCGTGTCGCCCTGGTCAATGCCGCCGGTCGTGCCGCCGTCGCCGATGAAATGTTTTGCGCAGGCGAGAACGGAGGTCGGGTCGGGAGAAAGTTTTTCACCCTGAAATCCTCGAACGGCTGCGGCACCAAGCCCGGAAACGAGCGCGGTGTTGTCGCCGTAGCCTTCGTAGGTGCGTCCCCACCGCTCGTCCTGCGGGACGGTGATGCACGGCGCGAACGCCCAGCGGATGCCGGTGCCGGCAACCTCCTCGGCGGTGACACGCTCGGCGCGTTCGACGAGCTTGGCATCGCGTGTCGCCCCCATGCCGATGTGATGCGGAAAGATCACCGCGCCGTCAATGTTGTTGTGCCCATGAACCGCATCAATTCCATAAATCAAAGGAATTTTCAGCCGCGTTTGCAGCGCCTGACTTTGAAATTCCGTGACAAAATTCAGCCACGACTGGATGGAATTTCCATCCGGCGGATCAGAGGTGCCACCGCTCAGGACGGAGCCGAGAAAATATTTCTGCACGTCGGACTTGTCCTTGAGCGCGCTGGAATCCACCTGCACCATCTGCCCGATTTTTTCATCGAGCGTCATCTGCGCGAGCAGCGCATCAACCTGCCGGTCGTTTTCGGAAAATAAAGCTGCGGCGTGGCTCATGGCGGTGGCAAGTGAGATGAAAATTCCAGTTAAGATAATTTTAGGGGCAGCATTTTTCATTTCAATTGGCAATTGCGGTTCAGGACTTTGGCAAAGCGGGCGATTTTCAAGAGCCTGCGGATTGCCGCCGGCGTGAATTTTTCTCGATGAGCTTGCAACGCTGTTCAACGCACAATTTCGAGCGCATCGCGTCCGGCGGCGTGTTCTCACAGTAATCCAAGAGTTTTTCCACCGTTGTGGTGGCGACGTGCGTGCGCGTGTCGGACGAGCCGTAATAAATAAAAACATCGCCGTTTTTGCGCGCCACCCAGCCGTTGGCGAACACCACGTTGGAAACGTCGCCCACGCGCTCGCCATTTTTCGGGGCCATGAAATATCCGCCGGGCGCTTTCGACAATTTCCACGGCTCGTTCAAGTCGCACAGAAAAACATAGAGCACATAGCGCATTCCTGCCGCCGTATTGCGGACGCCATGTGCGAGATGCAGCCAGCCCTTCTTGGTTTTGATCGGAGCCGGGCCGAGGCCGTTTTTGCCTTCCTTGATCGTGTGGTAAAAGCGCGGGTCAATTATACTTTCTTTTTTGACGACGGCATTCGTGATGTCGTCCACGAGTCCCCAGCCGATGCCGTCGCCACTGCCGGTCGCGGCAAAATCATTCATCGGTCGCGTGTAAAAAGCATGTTTGCCGTTCACGAATTCAGGATGCAAAACACAGTTGCGCTGATGAATTGCCGGCGTTTTCAAATCAGGCAAGCGCTCCCATTTTACCAAATCTTTCGTGCGCGCGATGCCGCCGCGTGCGATGGCGGCGGACAAATCGTTCGGTTTGGAATCGTCATGCCGCTCCGCGCAGAACAAGCCGTAAATCCAGCCGTCCTCGTGGCGCACGAGCCGCATGTCGTAAAGGTTCGTTTCTGCCGCGTCGAGTTCCGGCATCCGCACCGGGTAATCCCAGAATTGAAAGTTGTCCACGCCGTTTTTGCTTTCGGCAACGGCGAAAAATGACTTGCGATCCCAGCCTTCGACACGCGCCATCAAAATGATTTTCCCGGCGAATTCCATCGCGCCGACGTTGAAAACCGCGTTGACGCCCAGCCGCGTCATCAGATGCGGATTGCTCGCTTGGTTGAAATCGTAACGCCATTCCAGCGGCGTGTGTTCGGCGGTCAGCACCGGATTTTCGTAGCGGTCAAAAATGCCGCCGCCATTTTGCTGCGGCCGGTTTTTGCGCCGGATCAAAAGCGCGTGCGACCGCTGAAGTTGTTTCAGCTTTTCGGCGAAAGCGGTTTTGGTCATTTGATTCCGGCGATTCTGGAGAGTTCCGGCGGCAATTAAAAGTTGTAAATGCCGAAAACTACCGACAAAAAACATTTTGATTCCCGCCGGACATTGCCCACACTTTGCCGCACTCGTTGAAAAATCCGGCAAACCTGCGCGCAAATCAATTATGAATTCCAGACAAACTTCCCGCCGCGACTTCATCAAAACTACGGCGCTGGCGCTGCCGCTCATCGCGTCCGGCTGCGCCAGTTTTTCAACGCGCAAAAATTCCGCCGCCGAATTTGTTTCCGTTCGCGGCGGAAAATTTCAATTGCGCGGGCGTCCGCACTTTTACATCGGCACAAATATGTGGTATGGCTGCTATCTCTCGGACGCCAAGCTGGGCGGTGGCCGCGCGCGCCTGGTCCGTGAACTCGACCGTCTGCAGGCGATCGGCGTGACGAACATCCGCCTGCTCGCCGGTTCGGAAACGTCGCCGCTGGCCGGGGCGATTTCGCGCGGCATCATCCGCAGCCCCGGCGAACTTGACGAAGATTTGCTCGCGGGCCTGGATTTTTGTCTGGCGGAAATGGCGAAGCGCAACATGCGCGGAATCCTTTTTGTGTCGAACTACTGGCAATGGTCGGGCGGCTTCGCGCAATACGTCCGCTGGAACACCGGCGATGAAATCCCCGACCCCGACAAGCCGCAAATCGGAAAAGGCAATTGGAGCGCGTTCATGAAATTTTCCGCGCGGCTTTACACCACGCCCGCCGCGAACCAGCTTTATCTCGATTATATCGCCAGCCTCATCCAGCGCCGCAACACGGTGAATGGCCGCGTTTATCGCGACGACCCGGCCATCATGACCTGGGAACTCGCCAACGAACCGCGCCCCACCGAGACGGCGATACCGGCGTTTTGCGACTGGGTGGACGCAACGGCGCGGTTCATCCACGAGCACGACCCGAATCATCTCGTCTGCACCGGCAGCGAAGGCATTCACGGCTGTCTGGATCGCGAAGATGTTTTCATCGCATCGCACAAAACTCCGGCGATTGATTACGTGACCGTCCACATGTGGCTGAAAAACTGGGGCTGGCTCAAGGATCCGCAGCTTGGTTCCGCATTTGAAACCGCCGCCGGACGTGCGCGCGATCATGTGGAGCAGCACAACGCCATCGCCACCGACATTTTGAAAAAGCCGCTCGTGCTGGAGGAATTCGGCCTGCCACGCGACCACGAAAATTATTCGCCGGATTCACCCACGACGGCGCGCGACGATTATTTCCGGCGGATGTTCGCGCAGGTGGCGGAATCCGCCAAGGCCGGACGCGCGCTGCAAGGCGCGAACTTCTGGGCGTGGGCCGGCGAAGGCCGCGCGGGCGGTGAAATGAAATCCGCCGCCGGACTCATGGGCGACCCGTTCAGCGAACCGCAGGGATTGAATTCCATATTCGACACGGACACCGGCACGCTGGCGGTCATCGCCGACGCGAATAAAAAATTGGCGGCTTTTGCCTGATAATTGCTGAACTTAACCGCTGTATTCCAGTTCTGTCAGCACACCGTTTTACTGGCCGAGTTTCACGATGACATTCGTGTCGCCGCCATGCGCTTGAACTGTGACGACAACGCGGGCCGGAGGATCAACGCGCAAGTTTAACAATCCTGCGCAAACTTCCGTGATGACAAAATGCCCGCTGGCATCGCTGTGGCTGATGCGACCGGCGGGCTGGCCGTCGCCACTTACCGTCACTTCCGCACCCCAGCACGGTTTGCCGTCCGGGCCGATCACCTGACCGGACACCTGCTGGTTGGCGTGGTTGAGAACCACGGTCGGCAATCTGAATTGTGTGGTCTGTGTGTCAGTGGCTTTTGCCGTGGCGGTGCCGGTGCCGTAACCGGGGGCGGACACATTCACCCGATAGGGTGCCCCTTGAGGAAGAGCGCCGAAGAAATACAAACCTTCCGGGCTGGCGTTGGTCGGCGGCATCTGGTTTATCGTAGCTCGCTGGTCGTCGGGTGGAAAAGGAACGAGCTGCACGATTGCATTGGTCACCTGCCTGCCGTCGGAATCCCGCACCTCGCCGGACAGCGTGAGCCCGGGTTGCAGATGCAAATCAAGACTCGTGGTGTTGGTGTCAACCTCGCTGGTCGCGGCCAGATTGTGCGCCGGATCGCGTGCGAACATTTCCGCCTTGCCTGAATTGTTCCTGATGAAAAGGGTCTGCCATTGGGCCGTATATTTTCCATTCGCATCACTCTGGACCGTAGAGCGCAGCCCGCCTGACGGAAACATTGTGATGAAAACTCCCGGCGCAGGCTTGCCGGACGGATCAAACACCATGCCGGACGTGGTAATTCTCGCCTGTGATATCGCGGACCCCGGATCGGGGTTGGTTCCCAGCCGGATGACAATATTTGTGTCGCCGCCCTTGCCTCGAGCCATCCCGGAATTCTTGTATGCGCTGGTGTTGGGCTGTGGCAGCCCGGCATCGAAACTAACCAAACCAGGAGGGACTCCGTGAAAGATGAAGTGCCCGTCTGCATCGGTCGTGGTAGTCTGGCCCCCTCCTTGGAACAAATGCACCGAGACTCCGACGGCCGGTTTGCCGTCATTATCCAGAACCTTTCCGGCCACGTTGCGATCCATCGCCGTGAGCACGACGGGCGGCAGTTCCAGTAATTTGATTCCGGTTTCCGCCGCCTCCATGCGCAGGGTGGCGGTAGTATGATTGGTGGCTTCGATTTGAACCCAATACTTTTGTCCCTGCGGCAAAGCTGCGATGCGAAGATTGCCGTGCTCATCCGCCGTGACAGGCTGCGGGGTTATCCGGTAACCACGGTTTCCCTGCCACAGAGTCACGGTCGCCGTGGCATTGGTCAGCAACCGGCCACCCGTGTCCGACACCTTTGTTGAAAGTGTTATGCCGTCTTGAAGAACCAAATCGAGGTTGGTTGTCGTTTTGTCCAACGGATGAATGGCCGCCAAGCCGTTTTTCAGGTCACGCGCCAAAAGCCATTGTGTGTCCTCCAAGGTCAGCCGGGCCTGCCAGTTGAATTCGTAACGCCCATCCGAATCCGTTTGGGACGTGAGCGTGAGAACCTGGACCGGAAACAGCGACAGCTTCACCCCGGCCACGGGTGTGCCGGACGGATCGCTCACCGTGCCGGTGGTTTTGATCAGCGGGGTCAAATTCCTGGCACTATTTGGATAAACATAGGAATGAACGCCCAGCCGGACAACGACGTTGGTGTCGCCGCCCTGCGCCGAGACATCGCCTTCCTCGCTGTTCCTCATGTCGGGGTTGGTATAATATCTGGCGTCCACCTTGACCTCGCCGGAGCAGACTCCGTTAAAAATAAAATGTCCCTGGCCGTCTGATTTGGTTTCGCGAAACATCAATTGTCCCTGACCGCTCATACTGACATTGGCACCGGCCACGGGCTTGCCGTCGCTGCCCAATACCTGGCCGGCCAGTTGGCGGTCGGCGCGCTTTAGCACAAACGCGGGAAATTCATAATGGTTGGTTTTTGAATCCTTAGCTTGTAGGTAACCATAGGCGGTGCCATAGCCTTTGGCATGGATTTCCCAGAATTGATAGGCTCGTCCCTGCGGCATGGCTGGGAACGTAAATAAACCCCTAGCATCAACCTGGGTGGGTTGCGGTTTGAAGCTCGAGCTTGAATTGCCAGCTTGGATGCTCAAGTTCAGCCAGGTGTTAGTCACTGGATTGCCCTCGGTGTCCTTCACCGAACCGGTGAGCGTGATGCCGGGTTGCAGGGTCAAATCGAGATTTGAGGGAATTATTCCCAATCCGTTGAAGTTTCTCTCATCAGTTCCAAATTCCTCAACTACAGCCCAGTTTCGTTGAAAATCCTGAGCCATGACAAAGTTCGTTGGGCTGATGATGCCATCAAAGTCCCATCCCTGCGATTCTTCTTTCATCGTCATCTCATAACGCCCGTTGGCATCCGTCTTGACTTCGACATATTTTGGGGCGCCAGGATAAAATCCCGGATGAAATGACACGAGCGCCCCTGCGACTGTCGCGCCCGAAGGGTCGCGTATCGTTCCAGTGATTCTGGGCGGCGGAATCATCTCAATCTGGACATGATTGGTGACACCTGCCTCGATTACGGCCTTGTTATGTTCTGGCGACCAATCTTCTTTGGTGGCAAAGAACCAGCCCTCGCCAGCCGACGCCCGCACGAGCGCCACGCCATTGCCATCCGTATAAGCAGTTGATCCGCCCGATGACGACACCGCCACATTTGCCAGCGGCGTCTGTTTATTGGTTACGACCACCGTCACCTCCACCAGCGCGCCTTTGGAAAAGTGGACCACCACATTGCGCGCGGTTTCGCCGGCCACCACGGTTACCTGACTGTCTTCCGGCACCAGCACCCAGTCGGGAAGCGGCCCGCCAGCTATGCTGGCCCGGATGTAATGCTTGCCCGGCTGGACATCCGGCACGCGAAATGTCCCGTCGGCGCGGCTTTCTACGGCCTCGGTATAGGCGGAGCCAAATACTCCAGATTCGGCCTCATCCAATTTAATTTTCACACCTCCCAGCGGCTGGCCGGTTTCCGCCACGATGACTTTTCCCTCAACACTTCCCGCCGGGCCAACCACCAGCTTGAGATCCTGGCCCGGCTGGGAATCGCTCTGACTTGCGAAATCGCTGCCAAGTGCGTGCTGCGCCATGCCCGACTTGCTTACGGCCAGACCGGCGCGGCCATCCGTCGGAAAGTTTTCAATGCGGAAACGTCCATCCGCATCCGTCCGGCTTGAAAAAGTTGTCCGCGCCGCCTGACCCTGCAATTCATTCATTTGCGCTGCCAGATCATACCCGTCACCAATGCTGGCTCCGGCTACCCACACCAACGCACCGGCCACCGGCTTGCCATCGTCATCCATCACCACGCCGGACAACGTGGCGGGCGCGGTGAGGACGATGGCATCCGTCGAATCGGGGAATTGCGGGCTCCATGTTTTCCAAGTCGTGGCAAGACCCGTTTTCTTTATCACCACCAAAACTGTGTCTGCCGAAGCCGAAACGGCGAACGCTCCTTTGCCATCCGTCACCGTGGTCTGCTCAAGTTTCGGTTCCCGATCCCAGTAGCCAAACCCGGAGCGGGATTGATACTGGTAACAATCCACCGTCGCGCCCGCCACCGGCTGGCCATTATCGTCCACCACCGTGCCGGAGTAATTGCCGCCATCTGCCGCGCGCACCTGGCACGCCAGAACAGCGACGGCCAGAATGAATGTCGTTTGCCAGGTTTTTTTCATGCCGCAAAAGCCTTTTTTAAGTTTGCCTTTCTGGGCGCGGGTAATCCGGTTGGTGTGCGGCTACTCTATTCCTTTGCCACCGCCGGGCAACTCAATTCAAAGGCACAACCCATCCGTGTTCACAGGATATGACACGCGACACGGCGGTTTATTAGCAGGATTGTGCAGATGACAAATCAACTGTCCTGCCCCGACAGGCCGTCTCGCTGCTGGTGCTGGAATGATGTCCGTAGCCTTGCCTAAAATGGCAGTTTTTGGGTTCTGACACGGAAAATGAGTGAATTTGAGCAAAAAAGGCTCCCGGAAGCGGTTTTCCGGTCTGCAAGATTGATTATTCCGTCGGGAGAAATCATTTTTCCGTTCGCCAAAATCATTTTTCCCATCGCGAAAATGAAATATCCCATCGCGAAAATGGTTTTTCCGTTCGCCAAAACGATTTTCTCCATCGCGAAAATGCCCTTTCCCATCGCGAAAATCAATTTTCCCTTCGCCAAAATGGTTTTTCCGTTCGCAAAAATGAAATATCCGATGGGAATTTTGGAAAATCCGTTGGGAAAAATGAAGACTCCCATGGGAAAAATGGTTTCTCCAGACCGGATTCAGGTGGTTTTTGAGCCGGGGCAGCAGATGCAGGAGGCGGAACGCACCGAAAAGGCCCAGTCCCGGATGAATTCAAGCTGGAATAAAACCAGGACCGACCACTTAATGCTCCGCATCAAACAGGAAACGCCCCATTTCTTGCTTGGAATCCGCGTCACCGGAGCGCACTCTCCGAGCCGCAGCATGTCCGAACTTCCTGGGTCATCCGCAAGGAACTTTGTTCCTCTGAGCCTCTGTGGCAAAAATCTCCTCTGCATTCAACCACAGATTTCAGCTTTCAGCTTTCAGCGTTTCAGCTTTTGTCCCAACCCCTGCCGCCATGTGGGATCAGCCACCGAGACACAGAGACACCGGGCTTGGCCACAGATGGACACAGATGAACCACAGATTTCAGGTTTCAGATTTCAGCATTCAGGTCTCAGCCTTCAGCCTTTCCCCTCAACTTCCATCTGCCAACTCCCAACTCCCATCTGCCAAATTGATTTTGACGCCGCCGGTTTTACGGCGCACACTCGCCGTATGGCAAATAAATTTGTCAACAATCGGGACTGACCACCTTATGGGCTATCAATTTGAACTCTTGCGATAGAAAATCATAAATAATCCATAATGAGTGCAAAAGAATCTTGGAAAGAAAAATGGCTTGAAATCGAACCACTTGGCGGCGGGGGTCAAGGCGATACGATTATTGTCAAATCAGTTTCAAACGAAATATCGCGTGCAGTTTTGAAGCTTCTTAAGCCACATAAAGCCCAAGATGCGAAAGCACGAGGAAGAATGGCGCAGGAAGTTACCAACCTAAAAGTTCTTCGAAATGCTGGAGGCAAAGTTCCACAAGTGTTGGACGGTAATACTGATAGATTTGAAGATCTAAATGTTTCTCTATATTTCGTGATGGAATTTATTGATGGAAAAACGTTGGCAAAGACGGTTCAGGAGAGCGGCGGGCTATCTGCGACCACATCCATTGGAATCGCACTCGATCTTTGTTCAACGATGCAAATTGCGATTAATGGAGGCATCGTGCATCGTGACATCAAACCAGAAAACATTATTATTCGGAATTTAGAACCGTCTGATGCAGTAATGGTAGATTTTGGTCTGTCATTTAACGAAGATGAAGATCTTGGCTATACATCAGCGGACGAAAGTTTAGACAACAAGTTTTTGAGCCTTCCTGAACGACGTGGGCCGGGAGAAAACAAACGTGATTTCCGATCTGACTTAACCGGCATCTGTGCGATTTTGTTTTATTGTCTTACGAAGTGTTCGCCAAGGAATCTACAGGATTCTCAAGGTCGCCCACCTCATCGGTGGCCGAATTTTTCATTGACAGGAAAGATTCAAACTAAAAATCAACTGTCAGCCTTAAACCTGTTTTTCAGTCGGGGGTTTAGCAACGAAATTGATTCACGTTTCCAAACTGTTGATGAGTTAATCGGGCGTCTTTTAGAAATTCTCAAGCCTGATACGGTTGCTGTCGTTGAAGATTTGGATGCAGTAATTGCTCGTGAAACTTCAGCTTTGCGGAAGAACGACAGGAAAACGCAATTGAGCTTGCATCATACAAATACCACACCTCTTCACCAATCAATGTGGCAATGTTTCCAAGAAATACATTCAAAGTTAGTGAAACACGGAAACTTTTCCGTTGCGTTTGTTCAAAATCTTTCGAATCGCTTGGAAGAAAAATCTCCACATGGTGATATAATTGCGCGAGCTGTAATAATTGTAGCCGTCCAGCACCATCAAATTTCATGGCATATTAATTATTTAGCAATTTCCCAAGGCACTGAATGTGCAATGTCAATCTCGTCGGATGCGTCACAATCCATTTTGTTTTGGCCGGTCCTTGCGGACTGCCACCACGAATGAATTTTATCAAGCAGAACACAAGCCGCATGCCCGCTTGACGCGAGAGGCGGTGCAACATGATATTGGGCCGCAAATGTGCGCGCGTTACAGCCTGTCCAAGGAACAAATCACGATGTTGATCGGCGAGATCGAGGTCATCATCAACATCGGCGCGCGTTACAACATCGCCCCCACCCAAATCGTCCCGGC
>CAYPTV010000003.1:0-10818 GCA_964413505.1 uncultured Bifidobacteriaceae bacterium
GGCGGGCGTGGCGCAGGCGGCGTTTCAACTGCCGACGCTCTGGCGCGACGGCTTCCGCTACGAATGGGTTTCGCCGCTGAAAAATGAAACCGTGCGGCTCGTCGTCACGCGGATGATTCCGGGCACGATTGGCGTCGCGGCGTTTCAACTCAACGTGACGCTCGTGCTGGCCGTCGCGTTCTGGGTCAGCCCGCAAATCGTCGCGTCGTTCAATTATGCCGTGCGGCTGATGGAATTGCCGCAGGGAATGTTCGGCATTTCACTGGCGACATATTTGCTGCCGACACTTTCGGGCTTGGCGGCGGAAAAAAATTATCCTGAATTCCGCGCGACGCTGCGGCACGGCACCGGCACGCTGCTGTTTTTGAATTTGATCGCGGCGATTTTGCTCGTCGTTTTGGCCGAACCGATTGTGCGGCTCATTTACGAACACGGAAAATTCAACGCGGATTCGACAATCCGCGCGACACTGGCGCTGCAATGTCTCGCGCCCGGACTGGTCGCATTTTCAACGGTCAACATTTTTGCCCGCGCCTTTTACGCGCTCGGCGACACGAAAACTCCGATGAAAATAAGCATTTTCTGCCTCGCGCTGAATTTGATTCTGGCCGTCGCGCTTGTCGGGCCGTTGCGGCAGGGCGGGCTTGGAATCGCAAACACGGTGACTTCGATTTGCAACGTCGGGCTTTTGATTTTTGCGCTGCGAAGGAAATTGGGGAAATTGGAAATGGAATCAATTTGGAAATCACTTTTCCCTCTGGCGTTGGCTACCGCCGCCGCCGGATTGCTGGCGTGGGAAAGTTGGAAGATTTGGGAAGATTTGCTAAACCACGAAACTCTCGCGCTGAAAATCGGCGCTGTGTTTGTTCCGGCGATTCTGGCCGGATTGATTTATGGAATGCTGGCGCTGATTTTCAAAATTCCGGCGTCGAAGGAGATGCTGGAGTTTGCACTGGCGCGAATCAAAAAATCCTGAACCGGCACGACCGCCGTCCAGCAATCCGAGCCGAACTTCGATTTGAATTTTTCCGCGAGCGATCCGGCGGCGGAAACATTTTCCGCAATCGCAAAGGTCGTCGAGCCGCTGCCTGACATGAGCGCGGCGAGCGCGCCGTTTGCACGGAGAAATTCCTGGAACAATGCGAGAATTGGAAATTTTTCCAATGCAGGCGCCTCAAGCGAATTGTAAAAGGCACCGGCGGCACCGGCCAAATTTTCAGCTTGGAGTTTTTCGACCAGTTCATTTGCGCGGCCGGCGTTGCCGTTCAACGCGGCGGGAAACCGCGCGAGGTTTTGATAGGCCCACGGGGTGGAAATGCCGAAGCCGGGATGGATGAGCAGGAACGCCTTGCCGCGCAGCGCGGGAAAGTTTTCGAGCGGCCGGATTTTTTCGCCGCGTCCGGTGGCCAGCGCGGGCTTGTGCTGGAGAAAAAACGGGGTGTCCGAGCCGAGCGCCGCTGCAATTTCATGGAGCTTTTCAGGCGCAAGCGGCATGCCGAAAAGTTCGTTGAGCGCGAGGAGCGTCGTGGCGGCGTTGCCGCTGCCGCCGCCAAGCCCGGCGGCGAGCGGTATTTTTTTCTCCAGGTGAATTTTGACGGCGGCGCGTATTTTTGCCGCAGACAGGAAATTTTTTGCCGCGCGGAAAACCAGGTTTTTTGAATTCACCGGCAGGCACTTGTCGCTGCACGAGAGTTGAATCCCTTTCCCGCCACGCTCAAAAGTCAGCTCGTCGCAAAAATCCACCGGCTGCATGACGGTTTCCAGTTCGTGAAACCCGTCGGGGCGCTTGCCGAGGATGTTCAACAGAAGGTTGACCTTGCAAGGGGATTTTTTTTCGAGCGGCATGGGCATTTCAGAAAAGCAAAACGCGCCAACGGTGGATGGCTGGCGCGTCGGGCAAAATTAGACCAGCCTCATTCAGTTGTCGAAAACGGTGAACCGGTTGCCGGGCATCCAGGGGGCGATGCTGCCGCCGCTGAAGCCGGTGTAGGTGTCCGTGTCGAACAGCCCCGACGATGGCAATCCTGGTTTGTAACTGTCTGGATAGGGCGGATGAACTTTCAGGTGATCAGTATCAATGGGGCCGTAGGTGTCCCAGTCCTTGTGGTTCGGAAACGGAAAGGTCACGACTTCCCACAGGCCGACACCGGTGCGTTCAACGCTGCGGTCAAACCCGTGGATGGCCCCGGTGGTGTAACCCACGCTAGGTGAATCAAAAATCGAAGCCTGCTCCATGGAGCGGCGCATTTCGCCGCCGCGCACAAACTCGAACGTATTGGTGATGCCGCGTCCGAGTTTTTCTTCAGGCCCTGCACAGCCTGTGCCGAACAGGCCGGCAGCGACCACGATGACCAGAAAAGCAATTGCATTTCGCATACGATTATGAGTTGATGGATTGAGCCTACGCTGAAATTGGATTTTGTAAAGTGTGTTTTATGGTTTGCCGCGTTTTCTGTCCCGCCATTCCCAATACCATGCAATCCAGACGGTGATTTCGTAAAGCATATAAAGCGGCACGGCCATGAGCACCTGCGTGACCACTTCCGGCGTGGTCAGCACCGCGCCCAAAACCAGGTTGATGACGATCATGTAGCGCCACATCGAGCGGAGCATCCGGTAATTCAGCACGCCGATTTTCACCAGCGTCAGAATCACCACCGGCAGCTCGAAGCCCAGCCCCATGCCAAGCATGAATTTGCAGACGAAGCTGATGTATTCCTCCGCACGCCACTGCGTCGCGCCGAGGCCGAGCCATTGCGAATACATTTGAGACGCCGCCAGCGCCACCGGCATGAGCACGAAATAGCAGAACGCTACGCCGATCAGAAACAGTCCGCCGCCGATGAACAACGCGCGATAAATATATTTCCGCTCCCTCAACCGCAGCGCCGGAAAAACAAACGTCGCGATAAAATATAAAATAAACGGCGACGCCAGCACCATGCCGCCGTAAAACGCCACCTGGAACGCCACGAAAAATCCGCCCGCCGGCGTCAGGTTCACCAGGTCAATGTGCATCCGCTGCGCGTCGGCGAGGGCTGCGGGATCTTCATTCACGCGACAGCTTAAGATTTGATTCGTGCCGACCGTGACCGGCTCGACGACGACGACGGCGAAGCGGTTCGTGCCGGTGTGCAGCAGTTGTTGCTGTTCTGGCGTGATTGGATAACTGCCGAGCCGGGTGGCGCCAAAACTGACGGTGACAATCTGGTTGGTTCCTGGATAACTGACCCTGGCCCGTGACAATGGCCATTTGATGACGCCGATGACATAGTTGGCGCCGATGAGGCAGAGCAGCATCGTGAGCGACAAAGCCACGGCGCACTTGATCAGCAGCCAGCGGAAATCTTCGAGGTGCTCAAGGAAGGATTTGACGGGACCGCCCTCGGTCGTCTCGTCGGAATGTTCAGATTCGGAATTACCAACCATGTCCGGGTCAGGCCGTCAGGCCTTCGGCGGATTGGAAGATTGCGCCACTTGAGAGTCGGCGCGCGAAGGCGCGGGTGCGGCGGGTGCAATCGTCTTGGCCGGTATCTCTGTCTGCGCGTTCTGGATTTCATCCGTTACTTCACGCGTTGCCTTCTTGAATTCCTTGATGCCCGTGCCGAGGCCTTTGGCCAGCTCCGGCAGCTTCTTCGCACCGAACAACAGCAAAACCACGGCGAGAATAAGGATGATTTCCCAGCCGCCAAAAATACCTGCAAAAATTGGTTTCATAACTTTTTACCGAACTTGACTTAATCCTACGCCCGCCCCGGCAAATAGTAAAGCTCCAAAAAAAAAGGCCGCGACGGGCGCGGCCTTCTGTGATTTCAATCCGCAATCAGGACGGCGGTGTTCCCGCCGGCGCGTTTGAATTCGGATGCAGCAGCACAAAATCGCCACGCCGGTTTTTCGCCCAGGCTTCCTCGTCGTGGCCGGTGTCGGCGGGCTTGTCCTTGCCGTAGCTGATGGTGCGGACGCGTGACGGGTCAACGCCGATTTTCGCCAGCGCCTCGCGCAACGCCAGCGCGCGGCGTTCGCCGAGCGAGCGGTTGTATTCCTCCGTGCCGCGCTCGTCGCAATTGCCCTCGATGAGCAGCTTCGTGCTCGCGTCGGCGCCCAAGGCGGAAGCGACCGCTTCAAGATTCGACTTCTCGGTTTTTTGAACCGCCGCGCTGTCGTATTTGAAATGCACAGTGTAACTGGCCAGCGCTGCGCGGTCCTCGTTCATTCCTTGAAATTGATCGGGCGGAGCTGCAGGAATTCCTCCACCACCTCCGGTGATTGGGCCGCCTTCAGGAGTTATCTGTGTTCCCGGAAGCGTCGCCGGATTCACATCCTGCGGCGGCGGCGTCGGGCTTGGTGACAGCTTTGTGACTCCGACCGGCTGGTGTTTGCAACCTGTCGCCGCCAGCGCAATCGCCAACGCCAGCGGACAAATCAATTTCATCGTTTTCATATTTTTCCTTCCGTTAATTTTTGGTTAAAAATTTTCTTCAAAACAAAATCATTTCGCCCACGAGGGTTGCGAATCGTTTCCAGAAATCCGGCCAACATCCTTCACCTGTTTCGTGAAAACGTCAAGCACGGACAATGTGTAGCGCCAGTTGGCCCGTTTCGCGAAGACCAGCGTCCGCGAATTCGGCGCCCAAGACGGATGCTCGCCCGGCGTCAGGATCACCGGCGTGCCGCCGTCCGCCGGCACGACGCAGATGTCAAACTCGCCCCCGAACTGGCAGCAGAACGCGATCCATTTGTTGTCCGGCGACCAGTCCGGCTCCGTCGGGCTTGGCGTGCCGGCCGTGTGGATCACCTGGATTGCGCCACCGTCCGCCGGAATTTTCGCCAGCACGCGCCGCTCGGCGATCTTCGTCGCGAAGCAAATCCATTTTCCGTCCGGCGACCAGCACGGCGACGATTCGTCCTCCGGAGATTTCGTCAGCCGCTTCAAATTGCCGCCGTCCGCGTCGGCCACATACAAATCCACCCAGCCGTCCTTGTCCAAGATCATCGCCACCTTCGAGCCGTCCGGCGAGGGTGCCGGGCTGATGTTCGAGCCGCCGTAACGCGCGATGGCGCGGGCGGTGCCGGTCGAAAAATCGTTGTAAAAAATGTCCGGGTTGCCGAAGCGGTAGGAATTGTAATAAATCGCGAGCCGTCCCGGAACCCACGCGGGCGCGGAAACAATCGTCTTCTCGTGCGTGACGGCCTGCGGATTGCCGCCGTCGAAATCAGAGACGAAAATCTCGCCGTCGCCGTTTTCGCTTTGCGCCTTGAACGCGATTTTTGAAGTAGAGCCGCGCAGTTGCGCAATTCCTTTTTTGCCCGTGACAGCAAGAACGATGTCGTCCGCGAATGCATGCGCCTGCCGCCGCAGACTCGCGCCGTTGTAGCTGCGTGAAAGAACTTCCTTCCTGGCAAATTTGTCGGAAACGCGGCCAATCACATTTCCAGAATTGCTGCCGCTGATTTGATATTGCGCCGCGTCGGGCGCGACAAATGAAAATCCCTGGACGTAAAGATCGAATTTCAAGACACTCAAAACCTCGCCGCTGAAACCGTCGAGCGAAACGGGAATGGGTTTTTGGCCGATGACGTTGATGTCATGCGAGATGGTGATTTCATTTTGGTCGTTCTGACCGCAGGCGAAATTGGCGATGAACGCCAGGAGCAAAACCGGCAAACAATTTTTGAGGCAATTTTTCATTCAGACATTCTTTTGAGTTGAGGATTGAAATTGATGGTGTAAGTGCGCTGCTTGTCCGTCGATCCTTCAGGAAACGGCGCGATGAACATGACGCGGTCGAGCGTGTGCTGGACGGAATTATCCACGCTCGCGTCGCCGGACGGCGCGAGGATGCGCGACGAAATCACCGTGCCGTCGCTGGCGATGGTCACGCTGACTTTTACATTTTCGTCGTCGTTGGCAATCGAATCCGGCAAAGCCCACGCCTGATCGTAAACGCTTTTGACGACGCTGGCGTAATTTGCGTAGGACACGCTGCTGTCGCCAGGCGCGTCAATTTGCGTGGGTTTAGACAATTGTTTTTGCAATTCTGCGGCGAGATTTCTCCCGGCCTGCGAATTGTCCTTCGTTTTTGCCGGCTTCAAATTTTTTGGCGCGTCGCGCGTCACAAGCTGCGTGTTGACCTCAATTTTGTGCGGCGGATTTTTTTCCGGCGTTTCGACGGGCGTCAAATCCGGTTTTGGTTCGGGCGCAAAATATTTTACAACTCTTTGGACAAGCGTCGGCTGCGGCGCGGGCTGGACGATTTTTGGCTGCGGCGGAGTTGGAGCCGGCTGCGGTTGCGGCGGCGTGACAATCGGAACTGGCGGCGGCGGTTGCGCGTTTTTCACGCCGCTGTTGAACGCGGCGTCAACCAAGTTGGCCGGAATCACGTTGAGCACCTGCGATTCGTCCACTTTGGGCGTGGAATTAAAAAATGCCGGGCCGACAAATAAAATCACGAGCAGCAGCAGGTGAAGTCCCGCCGTGGCGATGACGCATTTTTTTTGCAGGCGGTTCATTTGGTCGTCGGGTCGGTGCGGAGCGAATAGCGCGTGATGCCGTTTTTCTGGCAGCCGTCAATCACCTGCGCCACCAGGTCGTAACGGCTGTCCTTGTCGGCGCGAATATAAACAACGATGTTTGGATTCACCCGGAATTCGGCGGCGAGCTGCGCGATCATCTGCGGCAGTTGCACGGTTTTCCGGTCCAGCCGGTAATAGCCGGTGTTTGAGATTTCGACGGTGCGGATGTCGGACTTGTTCAACTTCTTTTCCGGCTCGCCGCCGCGCGGCAGTTTGAGGTTGATGCTCTGCTCCAGCAGCGGCGTGGTGATGACGAAGATAATCAGCAGCACGAACGCCAGGTCCAACAATGGCGTGATGTTGATGTCGCTCAACGTCACCAGCGGATTGCGTTGTGAAAATCGTCGCATGAAAAATTAATCGTCCGCTAAAAATTCCGTTTCCATTTTCGACACGAGTTCTTGCGCAAAATTATCCAAGCCGACGGTGAACACGCGGAGATTATGCACGAGCCAGTTGTAGCTGAACATCGAGGGGATTGCCACAAGCAGGCCGGCGACGGTCGTGATGAGAGCGGCGCTCACCCCGGGAGCCATCGCGGCCATCGTCGCGCTGCCCTGCTGCGCGATGCCGGCGAACGTGCTCATCACGCCCCAGACCGTTCCGAGCAGGCCGATGAATGGCGCGCCGCTCACGGCGATGGCGAGCAGGATCAAACCGGATTCCAGTTTCAACGATTCCTGCGCGACGACATTTTCCAGCGCGCGTTTGACATGCTCCATGTTTTTGAGCGAGACCTGCTGCTTGCTGCGTTCGCCGCCCGGCCCGCGCAGCCGCGCGTCGAGCTGCACGCAGCCGGCCTGATAGACTTCGTAGAGCGGGCAGCCTTCGACCTGAAGTTTGCGGTCGAAAAGGTCGAGCACGGTTTTTTGGGCGTGAAATTCCTGGTCGAAGTAATAATTCAATTTTCGCGCGCGACGCATTTGCAACGCCTTGGAGACCATGACGGACCAGGCGATGATGGAAAAAATGATGAGGCAGACGATGATCGCCTTGGCTTCGGGCGTCGCCTGTTCCCAGACATAAACGAGTTCCGCCTTGTTTGAAGCGGTTCCCACGGCGGCAAATAGACAGAGTCCTTCCATAAAATTTCCGACGGTGACTTGGACGTGAGGAACCGAAGCGCCAAGCGGCGGGTGGTCGAACAATTTTCCCGCCAGCCGAATTATTATCCGGCCCGGAAAAATTGCCAAGCCTTTTTGCGCGGAAAAACAAACTTTGTGCGCGCCGCAAAAATCGCTTACAAAATATGCGATGTCTCGTCCGCGCATCGCCGGCCTGTTGCTTGCGTTCGTCACGCTGCTGGTTTATATGCCGGCGGCGCACAACACGTTTGTGATGTATGACGACGGGGATTACATCACGGAAAACCTCGTCGTGCAGAATGGCCTGACGTGGGCCGGGTTCAAGTGGGCGTTCACCACAATGCACGCGGCCAACTGGCATCCGCTCACCTGGATTTCGCACATGGCGGACTGCGAGTTTTTCGGCCTCAACGCCGGCGGGCATCATTGCGTCAACGCGCTGCTCCATGCGGTCAATGGCACCCTGCTTTTTGTCCTGCTGCTGCGGCTGACGGCGGCGTTCTGGCCGAGCGTGTTCATCGCCGCATTGTTCGCGTGGCATCCGATGCACGTCGAATCCGTCGCGTGGGCGTCGGAACGAAAGGACGTGTTGAGCACTTTTTTTGAACTGCTCTCGCTGCTGGCGTATGCGCGTTACGCGGACTTTTCCGAAGTCCGAAGTCCAAAGTCCAAAGTCTTTTACGTTTTGGCGCTCGTGATGTTCGCCTGCGCCCTCATGTCCAAGCCGATGCCGGTGACGATGCCGTTTGTGATGCTGCTGCTGGACTGCTGGCCGCTGAAAAGATTTGAAACTTCAAATTTCAAATTTCAAATTTTCCGGCGGCTCGTGTTTGAGAAATGGCCGTTCTTTCTGCTCTCGGCTGCTTCGAGCGTCGTGACCTATTTTTCCCAAAGATCGTCGGCGGTCGTGTCGCTGAAAGGCCTTCCGCTGGATTTGCGCGCGGACAACATCATCGTTTCCTACGTCCGCTATCTGCTGAAATTGTTCTGGCCGGAAAATCTCGCCGTCATTTATCCGCTGCCGAAATTGTATCCGCTCTGGCAATTGATGCCGGCGGCCGTGGCTCTGATCGCCATCTCCTGGCTCGTCTGGCGCGGGCGCGGGCGGTTTGCGTATCTGCCTGTCGGCTGGCTCTGGTTTGTGGGAACGCTCGTGCCGGTCATCGGCATCGTGCAGGTCGGCAGCCAGGCGATGGCCGACCGCTATTCCTATTTTCCGTCCATCGGGATTTTCATCGCCGTCACGTTCGGCGCGCTTGATCTGGCGGCGCGGTTTCAATTTTCAAAAACCGCCCTTGCGATCACGGCCGGCTCGATTCTGGCGATCTGCCTGGTTCTCACGGAAAACCAATTGAGCTTTTGGACCAACGACGAAACGCTTTTTCGCCATGCCGCCCTTGTGACCGGCGAAAATGAAGTCGCCCACCTCAACCTCGGCGTCGCCCTGGAAAAACAGGACCGCTACACCGAGGCCATCGCCGAATATCGCGAGGCCCTGCGGATTTATCCAAAAAGCGTGGAAACGCACGACAACCTTGCCAACCTTCTTGACCGCCAAGGCAATACGAACGCCGCGCTGGCTGAATTTCAAACAGCCTTGCGCCTCGAGCCGAAATCCATCCCGCCGCACAACAACCTCGGCACGTTTTACGTTGAAATCGGGCGGTTTGACGACGCGATGAAACAATATGCCGAGGCCGCGCGGCTCGACCCCACCGATCCGCACGCGTTTTATCTGACCGGCAAGCTGCTGCTCCGCGAAGGACGCGACAGCGAAGCCATCCCGCAATTTCAGAAAGCCGCGCAATTCGGCCCGGACAATTTCCAGATGCTCGCCTACATCGCCCGCGTTCTCGCCTCCGACGAAAAACCCGGCATTCGCAACGGCAGCACCGCCTATCTCCTTGCATCAAAAGCCAACGTTCTGACCGACGGCGTCCAGCCCGCCATGCTCGACACCCTCGCGATGGCCTACGCCGAACTCGGCCGCTTCGACGACGCCCGGCAGGCCGAGCAGGACGCCATCACGCTCGCCTCCAAATACAGCCTCAAAGACGACGTTGACGCCATGAATGAACGTCTCCAACTCTACAAAATCAGCCAGCCCTACCGCGAATCCTACACCAACGACGCCGTCAAACTGCCAAAGGTGATCACCCAGTTCATTTATTGACATGGCGGATGGCGACTAAAATAAGCTTTGCCCCTGCCGGAAAATTGCTTACTAGTATAATCATGTCGCGGCTTCGTATTACCGCCCTGCTGCTCGCGCTCGTCACTTTGCTGGTTTATCTGCCGGTGGGAAGGCATGATTTCGTGAATTATGACGACACGGATTACGTTACCGAAAATAGTTTTGTCAAAAGCGGCCTGACCTGGGTGGATGCCAAATGGGCATTCATTGCCTTTCATTCAGGCAACTGGCACCCTATCACATGGCTCTCGCACATGGCCGATTGCGAATTTTTTGGATTGAATCCCGGCGCACATCATTTTGTCAATGCGCTGCTTCACGCCGCAAATGTTGCCTTGCTTTTCATTTTATTTTTGCGGTTGACCGGCTTGTTTTGGCCGGCAGCCTTCAATGCCGCCCTGTTTGCGTGGCATCCGTTGCACGTCGAGTCGGTCGCGTGGATTTCAGAACGCAAGGATGTTTTAAGCACGTTTTTCGAGTTACTGGCGTTGTTGTGCTACGCGCGATTTGCCGAGAAATCCAAAGCCTTGTCCTCTTCGTCAGTCCTCGGCTCGGCGAGAAATTCAAAGCCCGATGTATTTTACACCCTGGCGTTGGCCATGTTTGCCCTCGGTCTTATGAGCAAGCCAATGATTGTGACGCTGCCTTTCGTGATGCTGCTATTGGATTACTGGCCATTGCGGCGATTTTCACCTTCCACTTTCTGCCTGGCGTTTTTGCTGGAAAAATGGCCGTTCTTTCTGCTGGCGGCCATTTCGTGCGTAATTACTTTTCTCGCGCAGCGGGCCGGTGCGGCGGTTGTTTCTCTTGAAATAATTCCCTTGCACCTCCGCTTGGAAAACGCCCTCGTCGCTTACCCATCTTATTTGCTGAAACTGTTCTGGCCGGAAAATCTTGCCGTCATTTATCCGCTACCGAAACTGTATCCGCTCTGGCAGTTGATGTTGGCGATAGCCGCGTTGATTT
>CAYPTV010000003.1:10828-26390 GCA_964413505.1 uncultured Bifidobacteriaceae bacterium
ATTTTCATTTCGTGGCTCGTCTGGTATGCACGCAAATTTGCATATTTGCCCGTCGGCTGGCTTTGGTTTCTCGGAACGCTCCTGCCGGTCATCGGCATCGTGCAGGTCGGCAGCCAGGCGATGGCCGACCGCTACTCCTATTTTCCATCCATCGGGATTTTCATTGCCGTCGCATTTGGCGTGAATGACATGGAAAATCGGTATCAATTTCCAAAAATCGCGCTCACGATGGCCGCAGTTTTGATGCTGGCAGGTTGTTTGTTCCTCGCAGAAAACCAATTGGGCTATTGGCACGACAGCGAGGCACTCTTCCGACACGCCCTTGCCGTGACGAAAAACAATGACATCGCCCATCTCAATCTTGGAGCAGCACTTCAGAAAAGAGGCGATTGGAACGGCGCGCTGGCCGAATATTGCGAAACCGAACGTCTGGCACCCGGCGGCTTTTTGATACACGGCAATATTGGCAGCGTGCTGGACGATCTAGGCAGGCCGGAAGCAGCCATGGCCGAGTATCAGGAAGCCTTGAGAATAAATCCCAACCAGCCAAAAATCCATGACGGCATCGGTATCACTCTCGTCGAAATGAACCGCTTCAACGAGGCCATGCGTCAGTTTGCGGAAGCCGCAAGACTCAATGCAAATGATCCTTGGCCGCATTTTCAAATGGGACAGGCGTTGCTCAAACAAGGCCATGATGCCGAGGCAATCAGCCAGTTTCGAGAGTCCCTGCGGCTGGATCCGGATAATTTTCAAATACTCGCCTATGCCGCCCGGGTTTTATCCGCCGATGAAAACACTGCGATGCGCGACGGTCAGGCCGCCCTGACGTATGCCGCGCGAGCAAACATTTTGGTCGGCGGCCAGCACCTGTTCGTGATCGAGGCGCTCGGCATGGCTTATGCTGAAACCGGTGATTACTCCAACGCCGTAGAAGCGGCTAAAACCGTGGTCGGACTTGCGACCGCCACAAAAATGAAAAATCTCGAACCGATGCAGCAACGCCTCCAACTTTACGAAAATCACCAACCCTGGCGCGAATCGTTCTTGGCGACCAACATGCCGGCAAAAATTCTCCCAAACAATTGATTCAAGTTTGCGCCATATCTCGGAGCAGCCGCCGCCCACCTGCATTTTTTGCGGCGAAAATTTTTCCCGGATCAAAAAACTCCGCCAGCAATGCCGCATTTGTCTTCGTGGAAGCGTCCTGTTTTTGCGGCGAAAACAAAACGACGCGCGATTTTGCCCTCACATTTTTCGGCAGCGCTTCGAGCGTGAGTAAAATTTGGTTCACCGCGCCGAGCTTGTTCTGCGCCACGATGACTGGCATCGCCCGCAACGCCACAATCAAATCGCGTGAATTAAAACCTTCGCCAAGCGGGCTTAGCAATCCTCCTGCGCCTTCCACCAGCAAAACATCAAACCGCTTTTGCATCGCGCGGATATGCGCGAGGGCTTGCCGCAGCCTGACTTTTTTATTTTCACGCCGCGCCGCCAGCAACGGAGCAATTGGCAAACGGAAATGCCACGGATTTATTTCATCAAGCGACAGCGCGCCGTTCATCGCCGCGAAAATTTTCCGCGCGTCGGCGCGATTGCCGGAGCAAACAGGCTTGAGCGCCGCCGCGTTGACGCGGCCTTCGCGCAGAAATTTCACGAGCAGCGCGGTCAAAACCGTTTTGCCGACGCCCGTGTCCGTGCCAGTGATGAAAAGCGTTTGCTTCATTTGCGAACATCAAAGCGGAAACGGCTTTAACAAGCCATCCAAACCGGCGCTCAAATCACCGTTGCGCTTGACAGCGGACGCATATGGACGTTGTCCTGTCCATACATGAAAGCGATTACTTACACCGCCGCCCGCAAGGGGCTGGCTTCCACGATGGACCGGGTCTGTCGCGACCGTTCGCCCGTCATCATCACGCGCAACCGCGACCAGTCGGTCGTGATGCTTTCGCTGGCGGACTATGAACATTTGGAAGAAACCTCCTATCTGCTCCGCAGCCCGGCGAATGCACGGCGGCTGTTGTCCGCCATCGGCAGCTTGAAAATGGGAAAGGGTCCGGCGCGCAAAATTGACCTCGCGGCATGAAACTCGTCTTCGCCGAGCAGGCGTGGGAGGATTATCTGCACTGGCAGCAGACCGACAAACAAACCACCCGGCGCATCCACGATCTGATCAAGGATACCTCGCTCAATCCTTTTTCCGGCATCGGCAAGCCGGAGCCTTTGCGTTCCGCTCTCGCGGGTTATTGGTCCCGCCGCATCAACGGTGAACACCGGATGGTCTATAAAGTCGAGGGTGACAGGCTGCTTCTGGCGCAATTGCGATACCACTATTGAGCAGCATGGTCAGAACCCGTTTGCCCACGCCCGTGTCCGTGCCGGTGATGGAAAAATTTGTCTCAATTCCTGAAAATAAAGGCGCATTTCATTCCAGTTTTCAATTGACCGCCACGCTAATTCACCGGCAACAATCACTCAGACATCATTCAAATTTGCGGAGGCAATTCCCAAAATTGCCTGCAGACGGAGAAAATGGACTTCATGGCGTCCGCGATGCCGGAGGTCTTTCACCGGAAATGGCGGCAAATTTTTATAGCGCTTCCCGCCCGGGATTGTTTTAATATGACATCCATTATATCAGCAGATTGAGCGTGGCGACCAGGCCACCTTGCCTTGAATAAATTTTATGAAGATGAATTTGAAATTTCTCGCAGCCGTTGTGTTCGGCGTGGTTCCTTTCATCACCGCTCCGATGTCCGCCGCCGACATCGCCCATTTGCAAAATGGTTTTGACCAGCCGCCGGACGATGCGCGGATCATGGCGCGCTGGTGGTGGTTCGGCACGGCGGTCACCAAGCCGGAACTGGAACGTGAGATGAATGCGATGAAGGCCGGCGGGTTCGGCGGCTTTGAAGTGCAGCAGACTTATGCCCTTCAGCTGGATGGCGAACTGCCGGGGGTGAAGAACAACAGGTTTTTGTCGCCGGAACATCTGGAGGCGCTGCGGTTCACGGCTGAAAAGGCGAAGGAACTCGGCCTGCGCATGAACCTGACGCTGGGCAGCGGATGGCCCTATGGCGGTCCGCAAATTACCCGGAGCGAAGCCGCAGGCGCGCTGCATGCTTTGGCGCCGGTCAAGGTGTCGGCGGGTCAAACCAGTGTGGATGAGCCGGCGACGCGTGGCGGGGACGCCGGCGAAATTGTCGCGGCGCTGCTCGGCCCGGTGACGAATGCGCCCGCAGGCGGGAGCCCGTATGTGCCGTTGGAGGTGCGCAACAACACGGCGGTGCTGCCGTCGGATTTGCAGGGGGCGTCGCAGGTGACATTCTACACGCTCGGCCTGCCGGGATTGGTCAACGTGAAGCGCGCGGCGATTGGCGGCGAGGGTTTCATCGTGGATCATTACAGCCCGACGGCCATCGAAAAATTCATCAAAGAAGTGGCCGATCCGGCGATTCAGGCGTGCGGGCCGAATCCGCCGTATTCCATTTTCTGCGACAGCCTGGAAGTGGCCGGCGAAAACTGGACGCCGAATTTCCTCGCGGAATTTCAGAAGCGCTGCGGCTATGATTTGAAACCGTTGCTGCCCGCATTGTTCGGTGACTTCGGGCCGAAGACGCTGGAGATTCGCCAGGACTGGGGACAAACGGTGACGGACATTTTCAACGATTATTTCATCAGCACATTCACGAAACTGGCGCACGAGAACAAAACCAAGTTCCGCATCCAGGCCTACGGCACTCCGCCCGCCGCGCTCTTCAGCTATGCCTATTGCGATTTGCCGGAGGGCGAATTGGGCGGAAGAAACACGGAGAAGGAATTCTCGGCCACGCGCTGGGCGGCGTCGGCCAGCCATTTGCTCGGCAAGCCGGTGACTTCATCCGAGACGTTCACCTGGCTGCATTCGCCGGTGTTCCGCGCGACGCCTTTGGACATGAAGGCGGAGGCTGATTTGCATTTTCTCTGCGGCATCAACCAGATCATCTGCCACGGCTGGCCTTACACGGCGGAGGGCGCGCCGTATCCGGGCTGGAGCTTTTACGCTGCGGGAGTCTTCGACGATAAGAACCCGTGGTGGATCGTGATGCCCGACGTGACGAAATACCTGCAGCGCGTCAGCTATATTCTCCGCCAGGGAACGCCGGCCAATGACGTTGCGCTGTTCATGCCGAACAGCGATGCGTGGACGGACTTGGGAAGGGATTTCAGCATGAGCAAAACGCTTGGGGCCAAGGTGGGCAGTTCCGTCAAGCTGATCACCGATGCGGGCTACAATCTCGATTTCTTTGACGACCAGTTGCTCGCCATGCGCGGGAAGGTTTCGGGCAACACGCTGGCTTTCGGCGATGTGCATTATCGTGTCGTGGTGCTGCCGGGAGTTGAGCGCATCCCGCTGGCCACGATGAAGACGCTGGAGGAGTTTGCGCGCGGCGGAGGCATCGTCATCGCCACGCGCCGCCTGCCGGACCGGGCGCCGGGCTACATGACGCCCGATGCCGACACCCAGGCCGTGCGTGACATCGTCCAGCATCTGTTCAAGGATGCGGATGCGCCGGGCATTTTCATCGAGGACGAAAGTCAACTGGCCGCGGCGCTGGCCAAACGCCTGGCGCCGGACGTGGCGATGTCGCCCGCCGCACCGGATATCGGCATTGTCCACCGCCACACCGATGACGGCGAAATTTATTTTGTCGCCAACACGAGCAACGAACCGAAAAACGTGGACGCGGCGTTTCGTGTTGCAGAATTGCAACGCCATGTTAGATATTTGTCTCCCAAGGCCATGCAAACGCAACCGACATTTTATGTGACGGGATTGCAGCCGGAAATCTGGAATCCCATGAACGGCGGCGCCAGCCCTGCGGCCATCACGGATAAATCCGACGGCTCAACCACCATCAACTTGAAGCTCGAGCCCTACGCTTCGACGATTGTTGCGTTCACGACACGCACTTTGCCCGCGCCGAAAACTGCCCTCTTTGAGGGCGAATTGCCGTCGCCTCTTGATTTGAGCACTGGATGGACGGTTCGTTTCGGCACAAATGCGCAGCCAATCGCGATGGACACGCTCGCATCGTGGACGACTCTCACGAACGAGATTAATTTTTCAGGCGTCGCGACCTACGAAAAGTCGGTCACGGTGGCGCCGGGAATGTTGCAGGATGGTTTGTCCGTGAGTTTTGATTTTGGACAGGCAACACCCCTTGAGGAACAGGGTGGACAGGGTTATCGCGCGGAGTTGACCGCTCCCGTCCGCGAGGCCGCGGTGGTTTATGTCAACGACCAGCGTGTCGGGTCGGTGTGGTGTCCTCCGTATGCGATTGATGTGACCGGCAAGCTCAAGTCCGGCGAAAATAAAATCCGCATCGATGTCGCCAACCTCGCCGTCAATTATATGGCGAGCATCAAGCTTCCGAATTATGACTACGAGGGAGTGACCCGGCAGTTCGGCAACCGTTTCCAGCCGCAAAACTTGAATCTGATCGAACCGCTGCCGTCCGGCCTGCTCGGCCCGGTGAAGCTCGTGGCTGCACCAGCAGTTTTGAAATGAACACGACGGATAAATTGATCCGTCCGCTCGTTCATAACCTGCACGCCTATGTTCCCGGCGAGCAGCCGAAGATTGCAGGGTTGATCAAACTCAATACCAACGAGAATCCGTATCCGCCGTCGCCGGGCGTGCTGGCGGCGGTCCGGGCGGCGGTGGACGGGCGGTTGCGGCTGTATCCGAACCCGACGGCGCAGGTGCTGCGCGAAAAGCTGGCCAGGCTGCACGGCTGCCGCGCGGGAAACATCATCGTCGGCAACGGTTCGGATGAATTGCTGGCAATGGCGTTGAGATGCTTCGTGGAGCCGAAGCCCAGCACGCCCATGGCCAAGATCTCCAAACAAGTGGCGTCGACGGTGCAATATTTCACGCCGAGCTATTCGCTGTATCCGGTGCTGGCGGACATTCATGGCTCGAAGAAGAATGTGACGGCGTTGAATCCAGACTTTTCGATGCCGAGGGTCAGGGAATTGAAGCGTGGCAGGCAATGGAATTTCAACGCGGCACTGACCTTTGTGACGACGCCGAACGCGCCTAGCGGGCGCGGTTACAAGACGGTTGAATTGGAAAAATTCTGCACAGCGCAAAAGGGCGTCGTGATTTTGGACGAGGCCTACGTGGATTTTGCCGAAGAAAACGCGCTGAAACTGGCGCTGAAATTCCCGCACGTTCTTGTGGCGAGGACTTTTTCCAAGGCGTATTCGCTGTGCTTCCAGCGTGTCGGCTATTTTGTCGGCCACGCCGAACTCATCGCGGCGCTGGACAAGATTCGCGACAGCTACAACGTCAACGGCCTCGGCCAGATCGCCGCTGCGGCGACGCTGGACGAGATGGATTATTACCGCGCCAATATTCAGAAAATCATCGCCACGCGCGAATGGTCCGACTCCGAGTTGACGAAGCTAGGCTTCCGTGTTTTTCCGAGCCAGACGAACTTCATTCTCGTGCGGCCCCCGAAATTTCCTGCAAATGACTGGCTGCAGAAATTGCGCGAACAAAAGATTCTCGTCCGCTGGTTCAACGCGCCGGAAGTCCGGGATTATTTGCGCATCACGATCGGCACGCAGGCCGAGGCGGAAGCGTTGGTGCAGGCGTCGCGGAAAATTATTTCCAAATGACCCCTGGTCGGGAACTCCGTCCGGTGGATTGCGGCCAAAACCTTTTCTTTGCGGCGCGCGGAGTTTTTTGTTAAAAGCCGGATGTGTATCTGGAGTTTTATGGATTGAAACAGGCGCCGTTCGACCTCACGCCGAACCCGCGTTTGCTTTTCCACAGCGGCAAGCACCGTGAGGCGATCAACCATCTGCTTTACGGCATCCGCGAGCGCAAGGGCTTCGTGCAGCTCACCGGCGAAATCGGCGCGGGCAAGACGACGCTCTGCCGCGCGTTGCTCGAACAACTCGACGGAAAATATTCCACCGCGCTCATCTTGAACCCGGTGCTGAACGCAAACGAACTGATGAAGGCCATCGCAACGGAGTTCGGCCTTGAAGTGCGCGGCCATGACCGGCTGGAAACCCTCGCGGCCATCAGCGAATTTCTCCTGAAGCAAATCGGCCAGGGCAAGGAAACGGTCCTGATTATTGACGAGGCTCAAAACCTGACGGAGGACCTGCTCGAACAGGTCCGCCTGCTTTCGAACATCGAGACCGACGACCGGAAGCTGCTGCAAATCATTTTGATGGGCCAGCCCGAATTGCGCCACCGACTGAACAGCCCGCGCCTGAAGCAACTTCGCCAGCGCATCACCGTGCGTTATCACCTCATGCCGCTCACGCGTTTCGAGGCCGGCCAATACATCCAGCATCGCCTTGAAATGGCCGGTGCCCGCGGCGTCCCGTTCTTCACGCAGCCCGCGCTGTGGCGGATTTACTTTTACAGCCGCGGAATCCCCCGGCTCATCAACGCCATTTGCGACAAGGCGCTGCTCGCCGGTTTCGTGGAGCAAAGCGACCGCATCAATTATCGCATGGTCAGCCGCGCCATTGACGAACTGGAAGGAAAAATAATCGCATGAGCCTCATCAACGACGCGCTGAAACAGGCCCGGCAGTCGCAGCAGCCAAACCCGCCGTCCGGCCAGCCGCCATTGCGTCCGGTTGAACCCGTGCCGCACCGCGTCGTGGACTGGTTTTTACCGCTGGCCGTGGTTGCGCTCGCTGGCGTGGCGGCATTTTTCATCGGGCTGGCTCTGGCGCGGCACAAGCCGGCAACGGTGGCGAAAGCGCCGGAACTTTCCGCAGCCCGTCCGGCGATGCCTGCGACCGTTGTGCCGCCGTCCGCCGTCCGTGCCACCAACGCGTCGGCAGCTTCAAACACCGTTGCCGCAGCCCCGTCTGTTTCGGGGATGAAATTGCAGGGCGTAGTTTATGGCGAAAAATCATGGGCGATTGTGGACGGAAAAACTGTATATGTCGGCGACAGCGTGGGCGGCTTCCGCGTGAAGGCAATCTCAGAAAACGGCATCACCCTGGAAAGCCCGGATGGTTCGGATCAGAAATTGGGGCTGGGCGAATAAAATTCCACGGACGATTTCGCGTGCGCTTTCTGGAAAAAAAAATCTCTGGCTCGCCCGCCGCCGCGCGTGTCGCCCCGTTCGTGTTTTTTCTGGCGCTGACAGCTTGCCAGGGAAAATTCGGCGCGGCATCGGCCTACTGGTTTTATTTTGCGAAAACCTTGGTCGGCGCGTGGCTCATTTGGGAAATGCGCCCGCTTGTCGCCGAAATGCGGTGGGCGATTTCGTGGGAGGCAATTCTGGTCGGCCTTGGAATTTTTGCGGTTTGGGTCGGGCTTGACCCGTTTTATCCAAAATTTTCCAGCAAAGGCGCGACAGGAAACCCTAACGAAGTTTTTGGACAAAATTCCCCGCTCGAATGGTTTTTCATTGCAGTTCATGTTTTAGGAATGACGTTCGTGGTCCCGCCGCTTGAGGAGGTGTTTTACCGGTCATTTTTGTATCGCTGTTTTGCCAGCCAGAATTTCCTTTCCGTGCCGCTCGGTAGATTTCTTCCGCTGCCGTTTTTTGCGACGGCGCTCGTTTTCGGATTTTCACACAACGAATGGCTGGCGGGAATTTTGTGCGGCGCGGCATTTCAATGGCTGGTCATCCGCAAAGACCGCCTCGGCGACGCGATGACAGCGCACGCGATAACGAATTTTCTGCTCGGCTTGTGGATTGTCTGGCGCAGCGCGTGGAATTTCTGGTGAGTGGAAATTATTTCGCCTCGATGTCAATCCCGTTGCGTTCGATCGTGCTGCCTTCCTGCTCGGCGAGATTGGCCAGCGCCTCCTCATAATTGGCGAGCGCACGTATTTCCGCGCCGCGTGCGGTGGTCAGGGCGCTTTGATATTGCAGGACTTCAAAGGTCGTGGCCTTGCCGACGGCGTAGGTCTTCTGTTCGGCGTCGAGCGCTGCCTCGGCGTAAATGCGGGCCTCGCGCGTCGCGTCCACGCTCTCATAGCTGGATTGCGCCTGTTTCACGGCGTTGTCAATTTCCACCATGACGTTTTGTTCAAACTGTTTGAGCTGCAACACGACTTGCTGCATCGTCGCCTTGGCGGTCCTGTATTGGTTGCGTGGTGCTGTGCTGGTCAACGGAACTGAAATCTGCGCGCCGTAGGTGTAAAACGGACGGTCACGCGATTCGATCTGGTTTTCGGTATTGTCGAAGCTCTGCCCCGCGCCGTTGTAACCGTAGGTGCCGATCAAATCCAGTTCCGGGAAAAGCTGGTTGAAGTAAAATTTCAACTGAATGCCCTGCTGTTCAACGTTGAGACGCGCCTGCAACAAATCCGGCCTCTCGCTCATGCCCTTGTTCCAGCTGTCCTGCAAGTCGAACAATTGCAGCGGTGCTTCGAGCGTCGCGGTCGGCTGGATGTTCGTGCCGTGTGTTTCGGCATACGAATCGGTGATCAGATTTTTCAAGGAGTTCTGGTCAATGGAGAGTGTGTTTTGCGCGGCGATCAAACTCGCCCGGCTTGAGGCGACTTGTGATTCGTCAGACTGGACGCTTAATTGGGCCAGCGTGCCGATCTGGACTCGCTCTTTGTCCTGATCCAGCTGCGTTTGCGCCAGGTCAAGCGCCTCCTGCTGCACCGTCACGTTGTCCTGCGCGTAAATCAGCTCGTAATAGGCGTTCTCGACGGCGGTGACGCTGGTGATGATTTGAAGGCGCAAGCCCTGCTCGGAATATTTCAGCCGGTTTTTGGCGACGCGGATTGTCAGCCGGTTGTTGTCCACCCAGAAATTCTTAAGCAACGGCTGCGTCACGTTCAACTGGACCGATCCGCTGGAGCTGTCAAAAAGGTTTGTCTGCGCGTAAGACTTCGAGGCGTTGGCGCTCAAGCCGTAGGTCATGCCCCATGGGGTTGCGCCGTTGAGGCTGGAATTGAAGGTGTTCTCGTCGGAAACGCTGACCGGTGCGCCATCGGGCCCCGATTCATCGTGATTATGCTGGCCGGAAACACTGAGCGTCGGATCGTAGCCGCCGTAGTCCGCGCGCAGATCGTAAAGCGAGATTTGCGGATTGATGCGTTCGATCTGCACATCTAGGTTGTGCGCCAGCGCCTTCTGCACGCAGTCCTGGAGCGACATCGCGCGCACCGGGACGGAATCCGTGTTCGTCTGCGCGAAAACGGCAAACGCGGCGGAGAAAAAAACACAAAGAACTGGGCTGGACTTTTTCATGTTGCTGAAATCATGCGGCTTTTGCCGCCGTTCGTCAAACTCAAGACGCGCGAAGTAACTACATGGTTAATTAAATCTGCGCGCCAACAAGTCCCGCGCCGGACAAGGCTGAGTTCAACTTTTTTCCGCCGCAGCGGGGACGCTCTCGATTTTGGCGTTTATCTCCAGAAATTCGAGGACTTTTTCGTGCGCGATCTGGTCGTAAAGCTCGTTGATCCCGTTGCGCTTCTGCAAATCCTTGATGAATTTTTCGAGCGGAATCTGATACATCGCCGCCAGTTGCTGCGCGCTCTGCAAAACCTCCTCCTGGGTGACCGAGATTTTTTCCTGCTCCGCGATGCGCTGGATCAAAAACGCCAGACGCACGCGCTCCTTGGCGCCGTGCGCCGCCACGGAATAAATCTCCTCCTTCTGCTTCTCGATCAATTCGCGCGGAACGCCGCGCTTGGCATTTTCCTGCACGATGTTATAGACCACGTTGCGCGTCTCGTGCGCGACGGCGGTTTCCGGCAGCTCAAAATTCGCGCCGCCGAGAATGGCGTCAATGATCTGCTTTTGAATTGATCTCCGCTGTTTCGCCTTCAATTCGTTTTCCAGATCCACGCGCACGCCCGCGCGGAGCTTCTCAAGATTTTCCGCGCCGAACTTTTTCGCCAGCTCGTCGTCAACCGGCGGCGAAATTTTTTCCTTCACTTCGATGACCTCGACTTCATAAACGCCTTTTTTGCCGGCGAGCTGTTTTGTGACGAAATCAGCGGGGAAATCCACGTTGACCGTGCGCTTGTCGCCGACCTTTGCGCCGGCAAGCTGGGCGGCGAATCCGGCGATGAACGTGTCCGGCGCGATGTCCACCCAGAAATTTTTCTGCTCCGTCAGTCCCTTCGCCGTCGGCGCGGTTTCGGTGATCGGTTTTCCGTCGCAGGTGCCGGTGTAATTGACGACGGCGACGTCGCCCATTTTCAATTCGCGCCCGACGGTCTCAAATTTGACGTGCTGCTGTGCGAGGAGGTTCAGCGCGCGCTCCACGTCCGCGTCCGTGACAGATTTGGTCTCGCGCCTGACGGGCAGGCCCTTGTATTCCGGCAGTTGAAATTCCGGCGCGGTCTCGATGGTGGCGGCGAACTGCAAAACCTGTCCGCGTCCGAACTGAATTTCCTCAATGTCGGGATTGCCAATGACGGAGATTTTTTTCTCATCGAGCGCCTTGCGGTAATTCTCGCCGATGAGCTTGCGCTTGGCCTCGTCCTTGATGTCGGCCTCGTATTTTTTGGCGACCATTTCGCGCGGCGCCTTGCCGGGGCGGAAGCCGGGCAGCGCGGCCTGCTTTTGATAATCCTTCGTGATGGCATCAAAAATTTCGTCCACGGCCTTCGCGTCCACTTCCACACGGAGGAGTTTTTTGCACGGTGCCAGATTTTCAACGGTGATGTTCACAATAATTCTCGTTTGACGAGCCGCACAGAATAATTGATTTGAACGGACAACGTCAACGGTTTTGATGGCAGATGTCGTTCTGGCCTGGATAACGGCGCTTTTCTCGATGGCAACGTTCGCCTCGTGTGGCCCAGTTTATTTAATCTGCTCTGAAAAAATGCTTTTTATGCCTGGAAGCTTCGCATTCCCTGCCCCGGATTTGTCTTAAACGGCGTCTTCGCCCAGTTCGACGTTCCAGTAGGCGAGGTCAATGAAGTGCTTCCAGCTTTCGTGCTTTTGCAGGCTGAAGCTGATCTGCACGAACGGGCGCCATTTCGGGCGCTTGGGCTTGCGGACGAGGTTCATGCCGGCCTCGTGCGGCGTGCGGTTGGCCTTGTGCGTGTTGCACTCGATGCAGGAGCACACGATGTTTTCCCAGGTCGTCGGCCCGCCGCGATCGCGCGGAATGACGTGGTCGAGGTTCAAATCTTTCCGGTCAAAAACTTCGCCGCAATACTGGCACGTGTTCTTGTCGCGCTCAAAAATGTTGTGGCGCGTGAACTTGACCTCCTTCTTCGGCAGGCGGTCATACATGAGCAGCAGGATGATGCGCGGCACGCGGATGCGGAAGGAAATGGCGTGGATGGATTCCTCGCGCGGGGCGTCGGCGGAGACATCGCGCCACTCGTGAAAATTGAGCGTGCGGAACGAGCCGTCCTCGGCACCGACGACGACCTGTGCCTGGCCTTGAAACAGGAGGGTGAGGGCGCGGCGTGCGGTGCAGACATTGACTGCCTGCCACAGCCGGTTCAAAACCAAGACGTGCTGGTTAAGCGCGGTGTTCATGACGCGAGCCGGAAACTATCAGAACGGGAGAAGCGGGTCAATTGCGGCAATGTCACGGTTTTGTTTCATTTGGAAATCCGCAGATTACGCCGATTTGCGCAGATATTATTTTTTCATCTGCGACAATCCGCGCCATCTGCGGATAAAAGATGCCTTTCAACCGGCCCGGCGCGCCGGCGTTGCAAAACGCGCGGTCTTCGGTTACGTTTCCGGCATGAAACATTTTATCGCGCTTGCGATTCTTTGGATCGCCATCGCGCTGCCGCAGGCGCGGGCGCAGCAGGATCCCGACAATCAATACATCGGCATCTACGGCGAGATACAAGAGGCCGACTCGCTCCTGGCCGCCGGCCAGCCGCGCCAGGCGCTGGATGCGTTTGTCTCCGCGCAAACCCAACTGCAAAAATTTCGGAAAATTTATCCCGACTGGGAACAGACCATTGTCAGCTACCGTTTGAATTATCTCGCGGATAAAATCGCCGCCTTGACCGCGCAGTTTCCTGTGGCGACGAACGCCCCGGTGCAATTGGAACCGGCGGCGGCCACAAACAACTCCGCCGCCGTTGCCGCCCAGCTCGACGGGCTGCGCGCGCAGATGCGGGATTTGCAGTCGGACAATGCGACGCTCCAGGCGAAGCTCAAGGAGGCGCTGTCCGTGCAGCCGGCGGCGGCGAATTCAGACGACCTGGCCAAGGTCCAGGCGCAAGTCCAGTCGTTGATGAAGGAAAATGATCTGCTCAAGGCAAGCCAGTCCCAGGCTCCCGCCGCAAGCACCGTGACCAACGCGATTGAAGTTCCCGCCTCGAATTCCGAGCTGACAAACTTGCAGGCGCAGGTCGCGACATTGCAGTTGCAGGTCGAGATGAGTTCGCTGGAAAAAACCGCGCTGGAAAACCGCCTCCGTCAATTGCAGTCCCCGGCAACCAACGCGCCCGCCACGCCGCCCGGACAGCCGGACGGCGACGCGCGCATCAAGGAATTGACGGACGAAGTCGGCACGTTGCAATCGAGGCTGGCGGCGGATGAGGCGCAGGCCGTGCCTTACACGGCAGACGAGACGGCGCTGCTCAAAGCGCCGGGGCCGCAGCCAGCGACCAATTCAATCTCCTCGGAAAAATCAATCAACGATTTGCCGCCCGGCTCGGCGGAACTCGTCGCCGAGGCGCAAAATTATTTTGCCGCCAAGCAATACGACAAGGCTGCGGGCGATTACCGGACGATTTTGCAGCGCAACCCGAACAACGCCCTGGCACTGGGCAACCTCGCGGCGATTGAACTGGAACAGGGCAAGCTCGACAGCGCCGAAACGCACATCCAGTCCGCGCTCGCCCAGACGCCGGACGATTCCTACGACCTTTCCATCCTCGGCTACCTGAAATTCCGGGAGGAAAAATTCGACGACGCGTTGGACGCGTTGAGCCGCGCGGCGAAGCTGGATCCGCAGAACGCGGAGATCGAAAATTATCTCGGCGTCACGTTGAGCCACAAGGGGCTTCGCGCGCAGGCGGAGGCCGCCTTGCGCAAGGCGCTTGAGCTGGACCCGAACTACGCCGCCGCGCACAACAATCTCGCCGTGATTTACATCAGCGACCAGCCGCCATCGCCGGAACTCGCCCGCTTCCATTATCAAAAGGCGCTTGACGCCGGCCAGCCGCGCAATCCCGACCTTGAAAAAATGCTCGCCGACAAGGGCGTGCCGGCAAGCCAGTAATCAATCCAAATGCTCCGTCAGGCTTCGCACGAACTCTCCATCGCCACGCGCGGGCGCGGGCTTGTGGAATTCACCCGCGACGTGGAAGCGTGGATCGCCGAAAGCAAATTCCGCGACGGCCTGCTCACGCTCCATTTGCGGCACACCTCCGCATCGCTGCTGATCCAGGAAAACGCCGACCCCGACGTGCGGCGCGATCTCGAATCCTTTTTCAAGCGGCTCGTGCCGGACGGCGACCCGCTGTTCATCCACACGGCGGAGGGCGACGACGACATGCCCGCGCACATCCGCACCGCGCTCACGGCGGTCAACCTGGGCATCCCCGTCCGCGGCGGGCGGCTCGCGCTCGGAACGTGGCAGGGGATTTACCTGTGGGAACACCGCGTGCGCGGGCATTCGCGCCGCGTCGTCCTGCACTTCATCGGCGAATAGCTGCGCTTCATCACGGTTGCGGATTCTGAAAAAACGTTTAACCTGTCATCCTGAATTTTTTGCGACGCATGAAAAAAAAAGAAACAGACGCGGCGGAAACCGAAGTTGCGCCTCCGCCCGAAACCGCGCCCACGCCGGAGCAGCTTGCCGAATGGCAGGCGCAGGCCGCCAAGGCGGAGGAATACAAGGACCATTGGGTCCGCACCGCCGCCGATTTTGAAAATTTCAAGAAGCGCGCCGCGCGCGAACGCACCGAGGCCGCGCAATTTGCCAGCGCCTCGCTCCTGCAAAAATTGCTGCCCATCCTCGACAATTTTGAGATGGCGCAAAATGCCGCGCAAAACGCGGAGGGCGAAAAGCTTTCCGCACTTCAGGCGGGCGTCGCGATGATCCAGCAGCAGCTTAAAAATGTTTTGCTCGAAAGCGGGCTGGAGGAAATTGACTCGGCCGGGAAATTGTTCGACCCGGCCTTTCACGAGGCCGTTTCGCAGCAGGAAACCGCCGAAGTTCCCGAAGGCCATGTCGTGCAGCAAATCCGCAAAGGCTACAAATTGCGCGAGCGTCTGCTGCGCCCGGCGGCGGTGATCGTCGCGAAAAAACCCTCGGAAAATTCAAAATGATGAAAACGATTTGGATATTTGCAGGCAGGACGCGTCACTCCGTGCGCGCCGTGGCGAACATACGAACGGCGGCGCGCACGGAGTGACGCGCCCTGCCTTTTTCACCTTCTAATTTTCAGATGGCAAAACGCGACTATTACGAAATCCTGGAAGTCACCCGCGAGGAAACCGCCGACGGCATCAAAAAATCCTACCGCCGCCTCGCCGTCAAATATCACCCGGACAAAAATCCAGGCGACAAGCACGCCGAGGAAAAATTCAAGGAGCTTGGCGAGGCTTACGAGGCGTTGAGCGACCCGCAAA
>CAYPTV010000004.1:0-23819 GCA_964413505.1 uncultured Bifidobacteriaceae bacterium
TCTCCCAATCGGTCAGAAACGTCAAAATCCAAGCAAAAAAGCAGTTTCACCATCGGGAAGAGGCTTAAATGGAAGCCATCAAGTCTTCCGGCCAGCCGGGAAAACTGTCCCGCTCGTGCGGATAGGTTTCATACTGACCAAACGGAATGCCAGAGTTACGAAGTATGCCAAGCTTTCTATTCTGGCTCCAGGTTCCGTGAGCCGGTAATTTTTTTCTTCGCGCCTTGCGGTTTCAATTTTTCTCCGGCAATGCGCAGGTTTGAACTTGATGGGGTGTTCACCCCATGGCGTCGCATGTTTTTCCGCTTAATGTAATGGTCTATTCCTCCAAGGAGTTTTGCAGGTCAAAACTCATTGGGGATTTGGACCATGAATACTATTCATCAAATCAAAAACGTGACCAAATGAGCCGGGCCACTCCACAAATGCGGAATTTCGCCAGGCGTCTCATTGCTTATGAGACGGGTGGAAATAAATCTACCGGAATAAAAACCCCGTCGGCCTTTCTCGTCTGTGAGAAGCTGCGACCGCAGCTCGCAATGCTTGCTGGAAGCGGCGGATTTCACGCGCTCCTTTCGCGCGCATTTGCGTTGGCCAACCCGGAAGTTCCCTGGCTGCGCACGGTGCATATAAATACGGACGGTTCTTTGGAAGGGTTGGAAGAACTTCACGCGCAGCTTGACCGGGACGAATTGTTCGATGGCGGAGTTGTTCTGGTCGCCCAGTTGCTTGGATTGCTGGTCGCTTTTATCGGTGAAAATTTAACCTTGCGTTTGGTGCGCGAAGTCTGGCCAAAAGTCCCGTTTGACGATTTGATTTTTGATAGTGGAAGCCCGCGTTAAAAAACAAAAAAAGGCGACCAGTATGAAAAAACAAAAAAAGGCGACCAGTATGAAAAAACAAAAAAAGGCGACCAGCATCCCGAAGAAAATCACAATCCAAAAACTTCCAACCGGCGTGCGCGGACTTTGCGAAATCCTGGGCGGTGGCATCCCGGAATTTTCTTTCAACGTCATCGCGGGCACGCCCGGTTGCGGCAAGACCACGCTGGCGCACCAGATTGTTTTCGCCAACGCGACGGCGGAAAAACCGGCGCTTTATTTCACCGTCCTCGGCGAACCCGCCCTGAAAATGCTCCGCCATCAGCAGCAATTTTCGTTCTTTGATGAATCCAAATTGGGCGGGGCAATACGCTTCATCAATCTGGCCGACATGTTGCAGGAAAAGGGTGCGGAGGGCGTTCTTGAAGAAATCATTAAGCAAGTCACGGCGGCCAATCCGGGCATCGTGGTGGTGGATTCGTTCCGCACCGTGGAGCGCCAGGCGGTTGGTGGCGCGAAAAATCTGGAGATGCAATCTTTCATGCAGCGACTCGCGCAATTTCTCACCAGTTGGGAAGCGACAACTTTTTTGGTCGGTGAATATGTCGAGGCCGAGATGCGCGACAATCCGCTGTTCACCGTCGCCGACGGACTTTTCTGGCTCTGGCAGGTGACGGAGCGAAATTCCGTGGTGCGGAAAATGCAGATCATGAAACTGCGCGGACAATCCACGGTGCCGGGATTGCACACCATCCGCATCAACGGCGAAGGTTTGCAGGCATTTTCGCGCACGCTGGGATTGGTCGGCAGCAAAACAAAACCAGCGCGGACGCGGCGGCTTTCCACCGGCATTTCCGAATTGGACAAGATGCTGGGCGGCGGCATTCTTGAAGGTGACAGTCTTCTGGTGGCCGGGCCTTCGGGAACTGGAAAATCGGCGCTGGCCACGCAGTTTATTTCTGAAGGATTGCGTCAGGGCGAAGCGGGAATCATGGCGATCTTTGAAGAACGCCCGCAAGGCTACACGCACCGCGCCGACAATTTTGGGTTGAATCTGGAAAAGCCGCAACGCACCGGAAAACTTGAAATCCTTTACCTGCGTCCGCTCGATCTTTCGGTGGATGAAACCATGCAGGAAATTCTCGATGCCATCAAAAGGGTCGGTGCGAAACGGCTGGTGATTGATTCGCTGGTGGGTTTTGAGATGGCGCTGGCGCCGGGATTCCGCGAGGACTTTCGCGAATCGCTTTACCGGATGATCGGGGCGTTGACGGGCGCGGGCATCACGATTCTGAGCACGGTCGAGGTGGAGGATACATTTGACGCGATGCCGTTCAGTCATTACGCGATTTCATTTCTCACCGACGACATCATCCGGATGCGTTATGTGGAGATTGACGGCCAGCTTCGAAAGGTGATGGTCATCATCAAAATGCGCGGCGGCAATCACAGCAAAGACATCCGCGAATATGTCATCACGGACAAAGGCGTGGTGATAATTCTTCCGCGCCAGACCGATTATGCCTCGCTGACAACGGGAATTCCGCAGCGAATCGGCCAGCGTGAAGAGGCCGCGCCTGAACCAAAGGCGACGGAATAAATTATGGGCGCAAAACAAACAACAGAGAAACAGCCGCCCGACTTGTCGAATGGCCGCGTCAATGTCGCCGCCATGAACGAGGCGTTGATGATTGGATCGGTGCGGCAGCATGAACTCACTGAAGCCGCTGATTGGGCGAACACCCAGTTGCAAAGGGAAATCCAAGAGCATGAACAGGCGGAAGATGAAATCCGCCGGCTCAATTTGGAATTGGAGCAACGCGTCGCTGAACGCACGGTGGAACTGCAAGCCGCCAACGAGGAAATGGAAGCGTTCAGTTATTCCGTCGCCCACGATTTGCGCGCGCCGCTGCGCCATGTCATGGCCTTCGTGGAACTGCTGCAAAAAGACGCCGGACCGTCGCTGTCCGAAATAAATCGCGAGCATCTGACGACGATTTTTCAAGCGTCGAAACGGATGGGAAATTTGATTGACGACTTGCTCGCGTTCTCGCGCGTCGGGCGCGCGGAAATGCAAAAGACGGAATGCGATCTCAACCAGTTGGTTCAAGATACGTTGCGCGATTTTCAAGCGGACACGGAGGAGCGAAAAATTGTCTGGGAAATCCACCCGCTGCCGTCCGTGCGGGCTGACAGTGCGCTGCTGCGGATGGTGCTGGTCAATCTGATTTCCAATGCGGTGAAGTTCACCGGCAATCGCACCGCGGCCAAAATTGAAATCGGCTGCGCCCCCGGCAAAAAAGGCGAGACGGTGATTTTCATCCGCGACAACGGCGCGGGATTTGATCCGGAATATGCCGAAAAATTGTTCGGCGTGTTTCAACGCCTGCACAGCCGCGACGAGTTCGAGGGCACAGGCATCGGACTGGCGAACGTCCAGCGGATCATTAAACGGCACGGCGGCAGGGTCTGGGCGGAAGGCATCGTGAACAGCGGCGCGACATTTTATTTTTCAATCCCAAAACAAAACGGAGTCGTCAATGGACACTGAAATAATGACTCTAAAAAAAATCCTGCTCGTCGAAGATGACCCGGATGATGTGAAACTGACGCTGGCTGGGCTGGCGGAAAATGACCTCGCCGATAAGGTCGCAGTAGTCCGCGACGGCGCGGAAGCGCTCGATTATCTTTATTGCCGTGGAAAATTCAAAACTCGCCCGCCCGGCAATCCTATTCTTGTGCTGCTAGACAACAAAATGCCGAAGGTCAGCGGGCTGCAGGTGTTGAAGACCATCAAGATTGATGAGCATTTGATGACAATTCCCGTCGTGGTGCTCACTTCCTCGCGCCAAACTCCGGATTTGATCGAGTTTTACAAACACGGCGTCAACGCCTATGTGGTGAAGCCCATGGATTTTTCCGCCTACATGAAGGCAATCAAACAACTCGGCGCTTTTTGGGCGACCGTCAATGAACCGCCGCCAATCGCGTCACGGGAAGAAACTTCGATTCAAAACAGTGAAGTCATTTCCCCCGAAAAAACAGAGGATGAAAATGGAATCCCCGCTCCACATTTTGCATTTGGAGGATGACCCCACCGATGCCGCGCTTGTTCAATCCACCCTGAAAGCCGGTGGCGTCACTTGCGCGACCACCCGCGTGCAAAACCGCGCTGATTTTGTGGCGGCGCTTGAACGCGACGGCATTGACCTGATCCTTTCGGATTTCTCGCTGCCCGCGTTTGACGGATTTGCCTCGCTGAAAATTGCGCGCGCCCGATGTCCCGACATTCCATTTATTTTAGTGTCGGGAACACTCGGCGAAGAACTGGCCATTGATTCGCTCAAACGCGGCGCAACGGATTATGTTTTGAAGGAACGTCTCTCGCGTCTCGTGCCCGCAGTCCACCGCGCCATGCAGGAAGTCAAAGAGCGCGTTGAGCGCAAGCTGGCCGAAAAAAAACGCGAGGAATACAGCCGCAAACTTCAGGTGCTTTCACGCCGTCTCGTCGAAGCCCAGGAAACCGAACGCCGCCATCTCGCCCGCGAACTCCACGACGAAATCGGCCAGGCTCTTACGGTCGCACAATTGAATTTGCAGGCGCTGTTGGAATCGCCCGGCACGAAGACGCTGCTGCCGCGATTGAAAGAAAGCCTTGAGGTTGTCGAACGCGTGCTGGAACAAGTTCACGACATCTCGCTGAATCTGCGACCGTCAATCCTCGACGATCTGGGATTGGAACCGGCGTTGCGCTGGCTCACCAACCGGCAGGCGGCGCTCGTCGGGCTGCAAGCCAAGTTCCACGCCGACGCATTGGAGCAACGGCTTGATCCAGTGATTGAGACCGAATGTTTCCGCGTGGCGCAGGGAGCGTTGACGAATGTGCTGCGCCACGCGCAGGCGCAAACCGTGAGCGTGGAATTGCGGAAAGAAAACGGGCAACTTCATTTGCGCGTGCGCGACGATGGGATCGGATTTGACGTGGCCGCTCTTCGCGAAAAAGCCGTGCTCGGCGCAAGCCTGGGTTTGTTGAGCATGGAGGAACGCGCGTCGCTCGCCGGTGGCGGATTGGAATTCACTTCCGTTCCCAAACTTGGCACGGAAGTCCACGCGTGGTTTCCGTTGAAGTGGCAACTTCCGCAACCTTGATCCGACGTGATGAAAAATGCCATCAAACCCGTCCGCGTCATACTGGCCGATGACCATACGCTCGTGCGCGCGGGCATCCGTGCGCTGCTGGAAAAATTGCCGGAGGTGAAAGTGCTGGGCGAGGCCAGCAATGGCCGCGAGGCGCTGGAATTGGTCAAGACGCACAAGCCCGACGTGGTTTTGATGGACATTACCATGCCCGGCCTGAACGGACTGGAAGCGGCGGCGCGCATGGCTAAAGAATTTCCCAATGTGCGTGTCATCATTCTTTCCATGCACAACAACGAGGAATATTATTGGCGCGCGCTGAAGGCGGGCGCGGCGGGATACCTGCTAAAAAAAGCGGCGACCGCCGAACTGGCCGCCGCCTTGCAACAAGTGATTCACGGGGGGATTTATTTAAGCCAGGAAATTTCCACGCGATTGCTCAAGAAATTTCCCTTGCAAGAAATCGCCGACAGGAAAAGTCCGTTCGAGCAGTTGACGGGACGGCAGCGCGAAATCCTCCAGCTCATCGCCGAAGGCCAGAACACAAAAGAGATCGCCGAAATCCTTAAGGTCAGCCCCAAGACCGTCGAATACCATCGCATGAAGTTGATGACCGGCCTGAACGTGCATGACGTTCCCGGACTCGTGCGCTTCGCGTTGCGCGTCGGATTGATTCCAGAGGAAAAATTGTCCGCAAGCTAAAGTCTTCCGTTAATCATGCCCATGTTTGCTTGGCTTCTGTATTTCAGCCATTGCCAGCGAGCGAAACGAATTTTGCGTGCCGGACAATAATTGCGTCCAGCTTCGGATGATTTGAAACGTTGGCACGTCAAAGCGGACTTCGTCTGCAATTTTTATTTTTAGTTTCATGGCTTTTATTTTCCCGGTTAATTTTTTACTGGTTTTGCGCTGTGCGATAAAAGCGCTGCGGAAAATTCGCCGCGTTCGTGTCGGTGAAATTCAGCGAGCCACCCGCTCCCACCGTCACCGTGCCGATGACCGTCCAAGTCTTGAGATCCTGCGACGCCTGCAAGTCAAACGTCTGGTCGGTCGGGCTGGTCACCGTCAGGATGAATTGCCCGGCGGGCGCGCTGCTGATTTGCACCTGGACGGACGTTGCCGTTGTCACCGTATAGGCGACCTCAGTCGAATAGCCGCTCTGGTCCCCGGCGGAATCATAAGTTGTGGCTGCGAAGTAATAAGTCACGCCTGCGACCAGGCCGGAAACGGTTGCGTTGGTCACATTGCCGGCGTTGATCATGTTGGTGTAGTTGCCGCTCGACACGCCAAAATAGACATTACAGCCTGTAACATTGGGATCCGTGTTCGCGTTCCAGACCAACGTGACGCTTTGCCCTGCCGGAGCGGTTGCGCCGAAAGTCTGGCCGGGATTGTGAAGCAGCCCGAAAACGGCGATGACTCCAAGAATCCTTGTGAATCCGATGATTCGCGAAGACCGACCCAAAGCTTGATTGGCGCGATCTGTTTTTTGTTTGTTGTTTATGTGCATAAACAACATTGCGGCTCATCAGGAGTGGCTGCGACTAGGGTGTTCCTTGCCGCTACTGGGAAAACCCTTGGTTTCAGTTAGGTAGGGTTACACCCCATTGAGGCAAAGCATGGCTCAGCCTATTCTCACCACATGGAATGCAAGAGATTTTCCCGAGTTCGAGGAGTCCGCAACACGCATCTGAAGCCACTGCCATCAGTGACACGGATTGTTGATTGAAATAATTGGTTGTTCATGAATTTTTTATCTATGCAAACTGAATTTCCATCATGGTATTGCGCCCGGACAAAGCCGAAGCACGAGCACATCGCTACGGCGGATTTGCGGAAAAATCTGGAACTGGAGGTTTTCCTGCCCCGGTTGCGGATTGAACGGGCGACCCAGCGCGGCGCAGTGCGCGTCATAGAACCTCTTTTCCCATGTTATATTTTTGTCCGTTGCGTCATTGAAGAAAAGATCAATGAAATCAGGCATACAAACGGCATCAGCAGCCTTGTCCGCTTCGGTTTTGAAATCCCAAAAATCGCCGATGCAATCATTGAGGAATTGCAGAAATGTTTTGAGGCGGAAGAACCGATGACGGTGGAGAACCGTCTTTCGCCGGGCGATGAAGTGGCGGTTGCCGACGGGGCTTTTGCCGGGATGAGCGCGTATGTTCTGCGCAATCTGCCGGCCAGAAATCGCGTCCAGGTTTTGCTCGATATTTTGGGACGGCCAACTCCGGTGGAGGTGGATCGAAGTTCAGTGGTTTCGGCGAAGAACGCGCTGGTTCATTTGGTGCCGATTTTCGCAGCGTAGCAAACGCTGCGAGTTTAAGCCGGAACTGCGGCAAATTCTACAAGTGCGGAGCTTTGATCATTTTAATTCTTGGATTTTTTTCATCCGTGAATTCTTTCAACAACAAGATTCAGTCAGAAAAGGCCGGACTCCCGCGCTGGAAACGGACGCTGGATGTCGGTTTGATTCTGCTGGCGCTGCCAGTATTGATTCCGCTGGCACTGTTGATCGCCGCAATCATCCGCATCGTTTCCAAAGGCCCGATTTTATTTCAACAGGAGCGCGTCGGTTATTTGGGCGAAAAGTTCATGTGCCTGAAATTTCGGACCATGTTTGTCGGCGCGGACACGGTTTCCCATCAAGGCCATCTTCATCAATTAATAAATTCAGATGCCCCGATGATGAAAATGGATTCGCACGGCGATTCGCGGATCATTCGTTTTGGACGCTGGCTTCGGTCGTCAGGTTTGGACGAATTGCCCCAACTTATCAATGTGCTTCTGGGTGAAATGAGCCTGGTGGGGCCGCGTCCCTGCCTGCCGTATGAAAGCGAAAAATATCTGCCGTGGCAAAAAGAAAGGTTCAATGCCGTCCCGGGTCTCACCGGACTTTGGCAGGTCAGCGGCAAAAACAGGACGACCTTCGTTCAAATGATGCGGCTGGACATCGAATACGCCAGAAACAAAAGTTTGCGGCTCGATTTGAAAATCATCCTGAAAACCATTCCCGCACTGATGGTTCAAATGTGGGAGACGCGTCAAAAAAGGAAATCACTTTCACCGACGGTCAAATCAACAACTTTTTCCAAAACGTCATTATTGCTGACAGCAGTGATGATGGAAAAAACAAAATTTAAGGAGCATCATGCCAAAACAAATTAAAGTAGGAGTGGTCGGTTGCGGCTATTGGGGGCCGAATCTGATCCGCAATTTCAGGTCGCTGCCTGATTGCCATCTGAAAGCGATGTGCGACAAGCAGGAAAACCGGATCGCGCATCTCAAATCGTTGTATCCCGAAGTCCACGCGGCGACGGATTACGCCGACATGCTGAACGGCGTGGATGTTGATGCGGTGATCATCGCCACGGCGGTCACCTCCCATTACCCGCTGGCCAAGGCAAGCCTGCTGGCTGGCAAGCATACTTTCATCGAAAAACCCATGGCCGCATCGTCGGCGCATTGCGAGGAACTGATTGACCTCGCCAAAATAAATGGCCTGGTGCTGATGGCCGCGCACACTTTTCTTTACTCGCCGGTTGTGCAAAAAATAAAAGAAATCGTCGAGCAGGGCGACATCGGGGAAATCAGATATATTTGTGCCCGCCGGCTCAACCTCGGACTTTTTCAAAAAGACATCAACGTCGCCTGGGATCTGGCTCCGCACGACATTTCCATCATCCAGCACATCCTCGGCGAACAGCCCACCACCGTGAACTGCCGCGGCAGCGCGCACATCACGCCCGGCGTGGAAGATGTGACGACGATGTGCCTGAATTATCCGCGCCAGCGCACCGCCATCATCCACAGCAGCTGGCTTGATCCGCGAAAAGTGCGCGAGATGACCATTGTCGGCAGCCAGCGCATGATTGTTTATGACGACTGCGCGCCTCTGGAAAAAATCCGCGTCTATGACTCGCGCGTCGAGCGTCCACCGCATTACGACACTTTTGCCGAATTTCATTACGCCTATCACTACGGCGATGTCTATTCTCCATTCGTCAAACAGGAAGAGCCGCTGAAAACCGAGTGCCAGCATTTTCTGGACTGCATCAAACATGGAAAAACACCGTTGAGCGACGGCAACAAAGGCATGGAACTCGTCCGAATTTTGGAAGCGTCCTCCGAATCCTTGAAACTGGACGGCGCGCCGGTTCACCTTGCAAATCATTTCACCAACGGAAATGGTTCGCCGCCGGCGCCGCATAAGCCCGCCGCCGCCGAGCCTCACGCTACGCCTGCCAAAATTACCGAACCTAAAAGTTCGGAACCAAAATTGGAGATCACAAAACATTCCGGCCCAGACAACCTGAATATCCGCGTAAAAATTGACGTGAATCGCAGCGAACCGTGATCGCGTCTTCCCAATTGTATCAGCGGATTGCGCCCGACGTGAAGCTGGGGAAAAACGTCCGCATCTACGACTTCACAAATCTTTACGGCTGTGAAATCGGCGACGACGTGAAGATCGGGACTTTTGTCGAAATCCAAAAAGGCTCGAAAATCGGAAACCGCTGCAAGGTTTCCAGCCACACATTTATTTGCGAAGGCGTGATTTTGGAAGACGACGTTTTCATCGGCCACAACGTGACCTTCATCAACGATCTTTATCCGCGCGCCACGAATGGCACGGGTCAATTGCAGACTGAATCGGATTGGGGTTGCGTGGGGACGCTGGTCAGGCGCGGCGCATCCATCGGCTCCGGTGCCGTGCTGTTGTGCGGAATCACAATCGGCCAAAACGCGATGATCGGCGCGGGCAGCGTTGTGACCAAGGACGTGCCGTCCGACACAATCGTCGCGGGCAATCCGGCCAGGGTGATTAAAAGAAATCAGACGACGCCAAAAATTCTGTGCTCACGGGAAAGTTAATCACGTCGCCGAAAGCTTTTTCGTTTGCAGAAATTGATTCGCCGTCGCGCGCGCATTTTTCGAGCAATAAAATACAACCGATAAGTCCGCTTCTGCATCCGAATTGGGACGCGCTTGCCGCGAGCCTCCCGAATTTTTCATTTTTTCACAGTGCTGCGTGGGCAAAAGTTTTGGTTGAAACCTATGGATATGTTACGAATTATTTTGTCACAAATGGATACAGCGGTCTTTGCTCAATGCTGCCGGTCATGGAGGTGGACAGTTGGCTGACCGGACGGCGGGGAATCGCGCTGCCGTTCACGGATGATTGCGAGCCGCTTTGTCCTGACGGCGATTCTTTCAAAATACTTTTCAAAAGCGCGATTGAGTTCGGAAAAACGCGCGGCTGGAAATATCTGGAATGTCGCGGTGGAAGGAAATTTTTTGAGGAAATTCCTGCCTCGCTGACATTTTACGGGCACAGTTTGGATTTAGCCTCAGGCGAAGACCCGCTTTTCGGACGATTGGAAAGTTCCACGCGACGGGCGATTCGCAAAGCGGAGAAAGATGGGGTGACGGTGGAAATTTCACAAAGTCTGGAAGCGATGCGGAAATTTTATTCGCTGCAATGCAAGACGCGCAAAAAACACGGGCTGCCGCCACAGCCATTTTCTTTTTTCTCGAACATCCACAAATACATTTTGTCGCAAAATTCCGGTATCGTGGCCGTGGCCAGTTGGCGGAAGACACCGATTGCAGCTTCAATCTATTTTCATTTGGATGATCAGGTGATTTACAAATATGGAGCTTCGGACGAAAAATTCCAGCACTTGCGCGGAAGCAATCTTGTCATGTGGGAAGCCATCAAATGGTATTGGAAGAGAGGCGCGAAGAAACTGCACCTCGGCAGGACTTCGATGGCGAATGAGGGTTTAAGGCGTTTCAAACTCGGTTGGGGAGCTTCGGAAGAAAAAATCGAGTATTTCAAATATGATTTCCGAAAGAAAAAATTTATCACGGACAGTGATGCAGCTTTTGGCTGGCACAACCGGATTTTTCAGTCGCTGCCGAATTTCGTGTCGCAGATGACCAGCAATGTGCTGTATCGGCATTGGGCTTGATCAATAAAAATTAAAATGAACAACGGCCAGCATAACGGCTCGTCGCCGGGAATCACGTTGAACGATATTTACTTCGTGCTGTTCCGGCACAAGTGGAAAATTATTTTCCTTTCTGCCGCAGGCATTGCGATGGGCGTTGTTTATTATCTGGTCAATCCGCCGCCTTTTGAATCCGAGGCGGAATTGCTCGTCCGTTATGTTCTCGACAGCCGTTCTCCAAATCCATCGTCGAGCAATACGAGGGAAACTGCGCCGACCGATCTCGGCGAAAGCATCATCAATTCCGAAATCAAAATCCTCACCAGCTTCGACATTGCCGAACAGGTGGCAAAAAACATCGGGCCGGAAAAGATTTTGGCGCGGATGGGCGGCGGCAGCGATCCGATCCATGCGGCCAACGTCATAAAAAATAATTTGTTCGTGCAGGCACCGGACAAAAGCAGCGTCATTGACATAATTTTCCGCAATCCCGATCCGGCTATTGTCCAGCCGGTGCTTCAGGAAATCATCAGCGCGTATCTGGACAAACATTTGGAAGTCCACCAATCGGTCGGCAAGTCGGACGATTTTTTGACTGAGGAAACGACGCGGTTGAGCTCTGAAATTTCCCAGACGGAAGATGAACTTCGCGCCGTGAAAACCAAGGCCGGAATCATCTCCATCGAAACTGCCGAAAAAACCTATGCGGAGCAGATTGCCCGGATCCGCGATGAGATTCTTCAGGCGCAGGTGGATTTGGCCGAACATCAAATCGTATTGAAACCCGATGCAACCAATACCGTGCCGGGAGCCAAGATTTCTTCAGACAGCCTGGACGAATATCAAAACGTCTGCACACGCCTTGGTTTTCTTGAGCGAAAGCAGAATGATTATCTGACCCAGCAGGGATACACGGAAGAGAACAAGCTGGTCAAGGAAGTTCACGCACAGATTGCTGAAACCGAAAAGCTCAAGGTAAATCTGGAGGAAAAATATCCGGAGCTGGCCGGGTCGTATGTTCCATTGCCGATCATTTCCGAACAGCAGGCATCGTCATCCGGCGGCGGAACAGAACAGTTGGCGTCGCTCCAGCCGAAAATAAATGTGTTGAAACAGCAGTTGATCCAGATTCAGGCGGAAGCGGCGAATGTAGATGAAGCAGGATCAAAAATTTCTGATTTGCAGCGGAAGAAATTGGTTCAGGAAGGAAATTATCAATACTTCGCAACGAGCCTTGAGCAGGCGCGCATTGACGAGACGCTCGGCCCCGGAAGAGTTGACAACATTAATTCCATCCAGTCGCCGTCGCCGCCGTTCAAAGACCGGTCAAAAAAACTCAAGTCCATGTTGATGATGATGGTGGGCGGCATTTTGGGCGGAGTGGCGTGGGCATTTCTGATCGAATTTTATTTTGACACTTCTGTGAAACGTTCAATCGAGGTTGAGTCAAAATTAAAGCTGCCACTTTTTCTTTCCATTCCTGACATCGCCAGAAACGGGCACAAGCATCTCGCAGCAACAACGAAACAGCGGCTGTTGCAACAAAACGGCGATGCGTCTGCTGCGGGAAGCGGCAAGCTGGAAATCGTCGCATGGGAGGCTGGCAGTTTCCTGAATCCATTTTACGACGCATTGCGCGACCGGCTGATGAGTTATTTTGAAAGCATCAACCTCACGCGCAAACCAAAACTGGTGGCGGTGGCAGGCACGGAAAAAGGTTCGGGTGTCAGCACGATTGCCGCAGGATTGGCGGCGTCGCTTTCGGAAACCGGCGACGGCCGGGTTTTGCTGGTTGACATGAACCAGGAACGTGGCGCGGCACAGCAATTTTTCAGGGGCGAGGCTGGATGCCAGTTGGATGACGCGCTGGTCAGCGAAAAAAGAGACACCGCGCTTGTGCAGGAAAATTTGTATGTCGTGTCGGAAGGTTCAAACAGCGAAAAACTTCAGCGCGTTTTGCCCAAGCGTTTCGCCTCGCTTGTGCCAAAACTCAAGGCCAGCGATTACGATTACATCATCTTCGACATGCCGCCCGTCAGCCAGACCAGCGTGACCGCGCGCCTCGCGGGATTGATGGACATGACCTTGCTTGTCATCGAATCAGAAAGAACCAGCCGCGATGCCGTCCATCAAGCCGCCTCCCTGCTCTCTTTGTCGAAGGCAACCGTCGGCGCCGTGCTCAACAAGACGCGAAAATATATTCCAGACAGGCTGCACCGCGAATCTCTCGGAGACGTTTGAGAAATTAAAAGCGTGGAGATATTTTCCGCTCTTTGATTCACCCTCCATGTTCAACAGCAATCGTCTTTATTACCGGCTCAAACCCTATTTGCCATGGCGATTGCGGATGGCTGCGCGCAGAATTGTCGCGCGGAGACAGCGGCGGATTCACAAGGACACCTGGCCCATCAACGAAGCCGCCGGCCAAATCCCAGATGGCTGGCCAGGCTGGCCTGACGGGAAAAAATTCGCGCTGGTCCTGACACACGACGTTGAAAGTTCGCGCGGCTTAGAAAAGTGCCGCCAACTGATGGAGCTGGAAAAAAAGCTAGGCTTCCGTTCCTCGTTTAATTTTATTCCAGAAGGTGAATACCGTGTCTCGTGCGAATTGCGCGAGGAACTCATCCAAAACGGCTTCGAGGTGGGCGTGCATGATCTCCGACACGACGGAAAACTTTATTGGAAGCGGAAGGAATTCCCTGAAAATGCGCGAAGCATCAACAATTATCTCAAAGAATGGAACGCGAGCGGCTTTCGCTCAGGTTTCATGCTTCATCACCGCGAATGTCTGCACGATCTGGAAATCGAATATGACGCCTCGACCTTCGACACCGATCCGTTTGAGCCGCAGCCGGAAAGTGCCAACACGATTTTTCCGTTCTGGGCGTCGCGACCGAATGGCGGTGGTTATGTTGAGCTGCCTTACACGCTGCCGCAGGACTCCACATTATTTATCGTCCTCAAGGAAACTTCGCCGGACATTTGGGAAAAAAAACTCGACTGGATTGCGAAGTGCGGTGGCATGGCGCTCGTCAATGTGCATCCCGATTACGCTGGGTTCGGAGAAAACGGATTGAATATTTCGGAATACCCCGTCGCGTTGTATGAAAAATTTCTCCGGCACGTTGCGGAAAATCATCACGGCCAGTTTTGGAACGCATTGCCTCGCGAAGTCGCCGGCTGGTTCAAGGAAAATTGTGCGCCAAAAAATTTGTCCGCGCAATTTTCCCCCGCGGCCAAAATCCAGCCGCTCAAGGGAGAACGCGCCGCCGTCGTCCTTTATTCAAATTACGCAACCGACCCTCGTCCGCGCCGCGAAGCCGAAGCCTTGAGCGCGGCGGGAATGGAAGTGGACGTGATTTGCCTGCGGCAAAATTCCGACGCGCATTGGCGTGAAAAAATCAATGGCATCAATGTTTTTCACGCGCCGCTCAAACGCCGCCGCGCCGGAAAATTGATCTATATTTTGCAATACGCCTGGTTTTTTCTGTGTTCGTTTTTCTTGCTCTCGGCCTGGAGTTTCAAAAAGCGCTACAAGCTCGTCCATGTCCACAATATGCCAGACTTTCTCGTGTTCAGCGGATTGTTGCCACGGCTGCGCGGCGCAAAAATCATTTTGGATCTGCACGACCCGATGCCGGAATTGTTTCGCAGCATCTACGGCCTGACTGGTGAACATTTCATTGTCCGGTGGCTGAAAAAAATGGAAAGGCGCAGCATCGCATTTGCGGATTTGGTTCTCACGCCAAACACGGCTTTCAAGGAACTTTTTGCATCGAGAAGCTGCCCACCGGAAAAAATCGAGACCGTCATGAATTCACCGGAGACGGCAATCTTCAATCCGGCGAAATACACCTCGACGGATGAAACACCGCGCCGTGAAAAATCATTTACGTTGATGTATCACGGTCTGCTGGTTGAACGACACGGGCTGGATTTGGCGATTCAAGCCGTCTCCAAACTCCGCGCGCAAATCCCGGGCATCAAACTGCATATGTATGGCGAGCCGACCGATTATCTGGAAAAAATCATGGAACTGGTCCGGGAATTAAATTTGGAAGGCGTTGTGCAATCCCACGGCTATAAGGATTTGAATGAAATCGCAAATGAAATTTCAAAAATAGATTTGGGGCTGATTCCGAACCGGCTGAGTTCATTTACCGAGATCAATTTCCCCACCCGCATTTTTGAATATCTGGCGATGAACAAACCGGTGCTTGTTCCGTCCACCAAAGGCATCCGGGATTATTTTGATGACGACGAAATTTTATTTTTCGAGGGCGGAAACGTCGACAATCTGGCGATGAAAATTAAATGGGCATGGCAACATCCGACAGAGTTGCGGCAGTTGATGGAAAATGGTCTGATGGTGTATGAGAAACATTGTTGGGATTCGGAACGGGAGCGTTTTGCCGGTCTCGTAGGCGATCTGTTACAGCGCCAGCCGGAGGCCATTAAATTGGAATTGTATGGGTCGGGAACCCGTCCCGGACGGTCGTAAATCAATCTGAATTGGCCGTCAACCTAATAAGAAACGTGACGAATCTAATAAGATTGACGACCGACCTTATAAGAAACGCGACGGACCTTATAAGGTTGATGATTGGCTTTATACGGTCGCCAGTCAAATTTTGCCGGTTTTGACAAAAATGGCCTGGCAAAATCTTCCTGTCATGTGGAATAACCCGCTTTTTTGACATTTTTCGCATTTGCGACGACCCGGTGGCCGGTCCAACACGAACCTTTGCCAGTCGGTGACGAACCTTGGAAGGAAAATGGTCAAATTTAGTCAGTTGGCGGCGTTTTAAGGGCAAAATCACAGAAATGCGGCTTTTTCCACGATTTTCTAATTGTTGGAACTCGGAAGAACAGCGGTTCGTGGGTCTTGTCGGCGATTTGATTCAAATGCGTTAATTCGCGCCACATAAATCAAAATCAGAATTATGCTTAAATACTATTTGACCGCTGCGATCTTAAAAATTGCGTCTCTGAACGGTGCGACGAAAAGCTTATATCGAACCATCGGCAACACTGTCGGACAACACGGCAGACAAAATAAACCGATGCCGTCGTATTATCTCAAAAGGGTGAATCGGAATGTGACGATGTGTCGAGAACATGACGTTTTGAAGGGAAGCGCGACAGTTTTGGAATTTGGAACTGGCTGGATGCATTGGGAAGCGTTGACGACGAGGTTGTTCTTTGATTTCTCCGCCACGTTATACGATGTATGGGACAACCGGCAAATGGAGGCGTTGCAATCGTATCTTGAACAATTAAAACAGGCATTGGCAGATGGACGGATTTCTCCGCCCGGCGACATAAAAAAAGCGTTGCGAATCATTGATGGAATTCACCAGATAAAAACATTCGAGGAGCTATACAAATTTCTCGGCTTCAAATATGTCGTTGACCCCAAAGGCGAATTGGATTTGCTGCCTGACGCTACGTTCGACGTTGTCATCAGCGCCGGAGTTTTGGAACACGTTCATGTGGATTCAGCGTGGAAAATCATTCAGGAAATGGCGCGGGTTCTTAAACCGGGCGGGTATGGCATTCACAGCATCACCCTTTCCGATCACTTATACCATTATGACCTGTCGGCGTCTCCCAAGCAGTATCTCCGTTATTCCGAGAGAACTTGGAAATTATTTTTTGAGAATGAAGTCCAATATATCAATCGCATTCAGCGTTCCGAGTGGCTTGCGATGTTTCAACGCGCAGGCTTTGACATAATTGAAGACGGCGGGGCTTTTTGCGTGCTCAACGGGCTTGCTCTTGATGATGCTTATCGAACATTCGATCGCCACGACCTTGAATGCACGCATTTGGAACTTTTGCTGCGCAAGCGTTAATGCGCCAACCGCAGCCGGGATTTTTATTAATCAGCGAATGTCATGCCTTCATCGCTTGCATTTTTATTGACAGCGATTTTCGTCGCGTTTTTGCTTCGTCGCGACTTGCGCGAACGGCCCAATGTGACCGGCGCGCTCTGGATTCCTATTTTGTGGCTGCTGCTCATTTGCTCGCGCGCCGTTTCACAATGGCTCGCACTTGCAGGTTTTCAAGTCGGCGGAGCTTCACTTGAAGAAGGCAGTCCTGTGGATGCTGTCGCATATTTCACACTCATCGCGGCGGGAATTATTATTCTGGCAAAGCGGCGCATCATGCTCGGAGAAATCATCGGCAACAACCGGCTGCTCGCCATTTTTTTCATTTATTGTTTCGCCGCGATTTTTTGGTCCGATTTTCCGTTCGTCGCGTTCAAGCGCTGGATAAAAATCCTTGGCAATCCGATCATGGTGATGGTTCTGCTCACCGAGCCGGATCCGGCAGAAGCATTTATCCGGCTGATGAAACGCTGCGCCTATGTGCTTGTTCCGGTTTCAATTTTGCTCATCAAATATTTTCCGGCGTGGGGACGCGGGTTTGACGAGTGGACAGGCGCGGCTTCCAACACCGGCGTCACGACTGACAAAAATGAGCTAGGTTTTGACTGTCTGATTTTCGGTTTCTTTTTTTTTTGGCACCTGCTGCAAGTCTGGCAGCGCGAAAACGGCAACACCAAGCGGAGCGAACTTTTCCTATGCGCGTTTTTTTTGTGCATGATTTTCTGGCTGCTTAAAATGGCGCACAGTTCGACGTCTTTGGCTTCGCTGTTGGTTGGGATCGCCATGGTTTTATTTTTGGGTCTGCGGTTCGTGAATAAAAAACACATCGGCTTTTACGTCGCGACGGCGATTGTCCTGGTTTTATTCGCGCAATTTGCGTTCGGAATCGTTGACGCAGGCATTGGAATGCTGGGCAAAGACCCGACACTCACGGGACGAACCGACCTTTGGAAGATATTGCTGGCTTCGAAAATCAATCCGCTCATCGGCGCCGGATTTGAAAGTTTCTGGCTTGGCGAACGGCGCGAAAAACTCTGGGATATTTATTGGTGGCATCCAAATGAAGCGCACAACGGTTATCTTGAAACTTATTTGAACCTGGGTTTGATCGGACTTGCACTGATGCTGCTGCTTTTTTTGTTCGTTTATTTTAAAGGATGCAAAATGCTTTTTGAAAATTTTGAATTCGCGAGGTTCCAGCTTGGTTTTCTCGTCGCGTTTGTGTTCTACAATTGGACGGAAGCGGCGTTCAAGGCACTGCATCCGCTTTGTTTCATTTTTTTCATCACGCTCATGGTTTACCCGAAACGACAAGCCGCTCTGGTGGAAAATGTTTCCAGGGAATTTCCAGCGGATGAAAATCCGATTTTTAAGAACTCACCGCCCGTCAATTCCAACTTATGAACCATGAAAATCAAACTTTTATTTTCCGATAACCGACGGCTTTTTTTGCCGGCAATTGTTTTTTTATTGACCGGTCTTTGCGCGGCGCGTTCGTCGTTAATCAACGCACCGACCAGCTCGTTTTCGGACGTGGCTGCGGCCGTCGCCACCGCGGTGCCGGGCGACACAGTGTTGATTCCGGCAGGCACAAACGTTTGGACTCAAGCCGTGAATTTGAACGGCATTTCGTTGAGCGGTGCGGGCACAAATGGAACCGTCATCATTGATGAAGTGTCCCGCGCCAACAACGGCGGTCAGATTTTCATCCTCACTGGAAATCCAACTTATCTAACTGAATTGTCCAATCTGCAACTCCGAGGCGGCGTTACCAACACCAGTCTCAATTACTTTGGCACCGTGGTTTGCAACGGAACAGCAAACGCTTCATGGCGCATTGACCATGTTGTGTTCAATGGTTTGTATGCCAAAAATATAGCGACCTATGGAAATGCTGTCAGTGTCATTGACCACAACACGTTTTTGATGAAAACCATCGCGATCGAAGACAATGGGTATGTGAATGGCGACCAATTTGGCGACCAGTCTTATGTGCTGCCGCCAACTTATGGTCTGAACAGTTCCAACTGTCTTTATATCGAGGACAATGTTTTCACCAATATCATCGGAGGACAGTCAGGCGTGTCTGACGGCGAAAACGGCGCGCGCGTGGTATTCCGTCACAACACGGTTTTGAACGAATTTTTCGCCAATCATGGCACGGAAACCGGCGGCCGCTCGCGAAGTGAGCGCAGCTTTGAAGTCTATGGCAACACCTTTAACTTTTCGCCGTCGGCACCCAACTATCCCTATTTCGCCATCGCAAGCATTCGCGGCGGCTCCGGCGTTATTTTCAGCAACACAGTCAATGGCTATGCCTCAATTGTCGGCTTGCGGAATTTCCGAAGCACGGACGCTTATTGCCGGCAATGGTATCCGTTCTGCGGCGCGAACGGGACAGACCCGTGGGATTCCAACAGCCCGACGCTCTATTTGAGCGGAACCAGTTCCGCACCGAACGGCTCAGGTTATTTGCAAGTGTCTGGTGCAAATTGGACGCCGAACCAATGGGTTGGTTACACGCTGACCAACACCAGCAGCGGCTATTTTTCTCCCGTCAGTTCAAATTCCGCGAACACAATGTATTTTCTCGCCGACGGCCTCATCCAGTCGCATCCGCCGATGACCTTCAACAACGGCGATCATTTCAAACTTTATTTCGTTTATGCCACGCTCGATCAGCCCGGTCGCGGCTCCGGCGATCTGTTGGTTGATGACGGGATGGACACCAACAACAACGAATATGTCATTAATACAAGTTTCGGAGTTCCAGCTTATCCAAGAGAAGCATTGGAACCGATTTACTGCTGGTCAAACACGTTGAACGGCGCACTCACCGGCATGTTCAGCTCTTATCCCGGTATTCAGTCCGGGCGCGATTTTTACAACGACACGCCCAAGCCCGGCTACACGCAGTTCACTTATCCGCATCCGCTCGCAATTCCGTCGGCAACCCAACTCGCCCCGCCGACGGGTTTCAAAATTTTGCCGCAGTAAAAATATGGTTCGCCTCGTCCAAAAAATAAAAAACAAATTCCGGCTGCCGCCGCCGGTTTTCAAATTTTTGAACCGCTCGAAACAGCGTTTTGAATGTCCCGTGTGCGGCTACGAAGGCCCGTTCATGGACTTGAGCGGTTTTGCCGGCGCCAGAAAGCACGCCGCCTGTCCGCAATGCCGCGCGCTCGAACGGCACCGCCTGCAATTCGTCGCCGTCACGGACATTCTCAAAAGCATGGACGTTTCCAAAATGAAAATGCTCCACTTCGCGCCCGAACAATTTTTTCGGAAAATTTTCTCCGCTCGATTCGGAAAATATGAAACCGCGGATTTGACGATGAAAAACGTTGACCACAGCGTTGACCTCCAAAACCTGCCGCTCAACGATTCAACTTACGATTTTATTTTCGCCTCCCACGTTTTGGAACACATCCCCGACGACAAAAAAGCCGTCCGCGAAATACGCAGAATCTTGAAACCCGGCGGCGTTGCCATCCTGCCCGTGCCGGTCGTCTGCGAAAAAACCATCGAATATCCCGAAGCCAATCCGCACGAGGCTTATCATATGCGCGCGCCCGGCTTGGATTATTTTGAAAAATACAAACCGCATTTCAGCCGTGTTGAAATCCGCGCTTCTGGTTCCGCGCCGGAAGAATATCAGCTTTTCATTTACGAAGACCGCAGCGTGTGGCCGACCAAAGAGTGTCCCTTGCGCCCGCCGATGCTCGGCGAACGCCATGCGGATTTCGTTCCCATTTGCTACGTCTGAATTTTCATAGCTTTCGGAAACAGAATCGAAAGTCTTTTCGTAAAATGAAATACATCCTCATCACAGCTGCGCGAAACGAACAGGCGTTCATCGCCAGGACGCTCGATTCGGTGGCGGCACAATCGCAATTGCCGGAACGCTGGATCATCGTTGACGACGGATCGACAGACCGGACGGCGGAAATTGTCGGAGGCTACGAAAAAAGATTTCCTTGGATCACGCTCATTCACCGGCCAAAACGTGAAGGAAGAAATTTCGCCGCCAAGGCCGACGCCGTCAACGCCGCGCTCGCACAATTGCAAAATATTGAGTTTGAAATCTTGGGAAATCTCGATGCTGACGTTTCGTTCAAGCCGGACTACATGGAATTTCTCATGCAGAAATTTTCCGCCGACCCAAAACTTGGCGTCGCAGGAACACCGTTCACGCAGGAAGGCGATTACGATTCAACCCGCGACAGTTTCGAAGGCGAGAATTTTGTGGCCGGTCCGTGCCAGCTTTTCCGCCGCGACTGTTTTCGCGAAATCAGCGGTTATTCCGCAAGCCGTGCGGGCGGTGTGGATTGGATTGCCGTGATGACCGCGCGGCTGAAAGGTTGGAAAACAAAATCATTCGCCGAAAAAAGATTTCATCATCACCGTTCCATGGGCACGGCGGAAAAAGGCAAGCTCGCCGCGCTGTTTTCTTACGGCCAAAAAGATTATTACCTCGGCGGCTCGCCCGTCTGGCAATTGTTCCGCGTGACTTATCGCACCGCAAAAAGGCCATATTTGTTGGGTGGCCTCGCGCTGCTGCTCGGTTACGGCTGGGCGGCGATACGCAGGGTGAAACGTCCCGTGTCCGACGAGTTGATGCAATTTCATCGCCTGGAGCAGATGAAAAAACTCAAAAGTATCCTGCGCTCGCTTTTCAGGTTCAAAAAAGTGGACAGCTTTCATTTGGAAAACAGACAGACAAAATCGCCTTGATGCAACCAGCAAACACAAAAAGTTCACAGGCGGACAAGGTTTCAGAAGTGCTGACAAATTTTGTCCGCTGGCTTGGGAATTACGGAGAAGTTTCGTGGGATCATCAATCCTTCTTCGCCGGTCCGCTCGGCAGCCGCGCAAAATCGCTTTATTACCGGAACAAACTCGTCGGCACGGCGGCAGTCGTGCCGATCATTTTCTGTGAAGCGTTTGTGCCGAACGCTCGGCGGCTGTTTCATCGTCCGATCCGTCTGCCGATTGCCGACGCGCACTACGCGATGGGTTTTGCCTTTTTGCGCGAAGCGACCGGCGAGGCCGCGCATCTTGAAAAAGCAGTTCACTTTTTGCATGAGCTTGAAAAATCCAGGTGCCCGGACTTCAAGGAGTTTTGCTGGGGCTATCCGTTCGACTGGGTCACGCGCAATGGCGTCATCAAAGCCGGAACGCCGCTCATCACAACCACGCCTTACGCATTCGAGGCTTTCCTGCAAGTCAACGAATTGCAACCACGCGATGAATGGAAAAGGATTTTGAAATCCATAACACGCCACGTTTGCACAGACATCAAGGATTTCAAATTTTCCGAAACGGCCAGCACAAGTTCCTACACGCCTGACGACAAAGGCGGCGTCATCAACGCCTCGGCTTACCGCGCGTTCACGCTGACGAGCGCGGCAAAATATTTTGGCAACGACTTGCTGCTGAAAACCGCGGAACGAAATTTGAATTTCGTTTTGGAAAACCAAAACGCCGACGGTTCGTGGCCTTACGCCGTGGATGGCGTGCGCGATTTTGTTGACCATTTTCACACTTGTTTCGTGACGAAGTCGCTGGCGAAAATTTATTCGCTCACCGGCGACCATCGGATTCTCGATGCTTTGGAAAAGAACGTAGATTATTACCTGAAAAATCTTTTTGGTGAAGATGGGATGCCCCGACCATTTTCCAAAGCGCCGCGTTTGACAGTCTATAAATGCGAACTTTACGACTGCGCGGAGTGCATCAACTTGTGTTTGCTCCTTCGCGAGCATTTTCCGCAATTGCATACAAAACTGGAAACAGTCGTCGCCGGAATCTTGAAAGATTGGATCAAGCCTGATGCCTCTTTCCGTTCGCGCAAATTGATTTTCGGCTGGGACAACGTGCCGATGCACCGTTGGGCGCAGTCGCAAATGTTCCGCAGCTTGAGTTTTTATTTGCGCGAGAACGCCATTCGTTCGGTTCACAAAGAGCGGGCCATCAACTTTCAACCATCAACCATCAACTCACTCAATGTGCGGGATTTGCGGCCAGCTTAATTTTTCCGGGAACGAACCCGTTGACCCGGAACCAATCCGGCGGATGGCGCGCACGATGGTTCATCGCGGGCCGGACGACGAAGGTTATTTCTTCGACGGCACGCTCGGCTTTGGTTTTCGTCGCCTTTCGATCATTGATTTATCCGGCGGCCATCAGCCGATGTCCGACGCGGAGGAATCTGTTTGGATTGTTTTCAACGGCGAGATTTACAATTTCAAGGAATTGCGCGCGGAACTCGAAAGTCGCGGACACAAATTCCGCACGAACTCGGACACTGAAGTCATCATCCATGGCTACAAACAATGGGGTAACGATGTATTCAACCATCTCAATGGAATGTTCGGCGTGGCAATCTGGGACGTAAAAAAAAAGAAGCTTGTCGTGGCGCGAGATGCGATGGGCATCAAACTGATTTACTACAAACTAGCGGATGAAAAATTAAGTTTCGGTTCGGAAATCCGCCCGGTTTTGGTTGCTGAAAATTCCAAGCCGGAAGTGAACCCCGTCGCGTTGAATCTGTTTTTGCGCTTTCGCTACACGCCGTCGCCGCTGACGATTTTTCAAGGCGTCCGAAAACTTGCGGCAGGAACGATGCTGGTAGTCGAGAACGGAAAATGCCGCGAGGAGCGCTGGTATAATTTCAAGCCGACTCCATTTTCAAAAACCATCAGCGATGCAGACGCGACGAAAGAATTGCTGGAATTGTATCGCGGCGCGGTTCGCCGGCATTTGTTGAGCGATGTGCCGGTGGGAATTTTGTTAAGCGGCGGACTTGATTCGGGACTGCTCCTCGCGCTGATGAATGAGCAAGGAAAAAACTGGCCGGCTTACACCATAGGCTACGGTGAAACTTTTGAAGACGACGAACTGGCCGACGCCGCCGAAACAGCCAGACTTTTGGGCGCGCGGCACATTGCGGTGAAACTTGACCAGACTGAGTTTGAGAAGTCGCTGCCAAAAATCGTGGAATCTCTGGAGGAGCC
>CAYPTV010000005.1:0-23327 GCA_964413505.1 uncultured Bifidobacteriaceae bacterium
AGCGCCCGGCTCAAAGTGCGCCCCGAATCCGCCCACAAACTGTGGCGGTTCACGCCCTTCATCACGATTTTTGTGCCGTTCAAATAAAATCCGTCGTTCGTGCGCAACTCGATGGTGCGAAAGCCGAACTGGTTGGTGATTGTGTGTTGCGGCACACCGTTTTGGAGCAATGTGAACTGAACATGATACAAATTCGGCGTCTCGGCGGTCCATAGCTTCACGCCATCAAAATGTGCGTTGAGCGTCGCCACAGTGGCGTCAATCGGTCCATCGCCCTGTTTTGGCTTTACTGGCAATATTGGAGTGCCAACCGGCTGATTGCTGGCATCCAACAATTGCGCTGTCACGTTTACATTCCATTGGCTTGAACCAGAACCAAGATGCACCTCCGCCTTGAAATCGCCGTTGGCCTTCGCGTCAATTCCAGTCCAGTCAATGTAATGGCTGGGCAGCGCTTCGAGATACACCGGACGGTAAATGCCGCCGAAATTCCAGAAATCGCCCTGTCGCTCGGCGCGCATCACGCTCGGGTCGTCCGCTACTTTGCTGACCGTTACATCCAACAGGTTTGTCGCGCCAAATTTCAACAACGGCGTGATGTCGTATTTGAATTCGTAAAACGAGCCTTCATGCGCGGGGCCGGCCGACCGGTCGTTGACAAACACCTCCGTCTTGACCATCACGCCCTCAAAGACAATCCGCACGACCTTGCCCTGCCAGTCCGTCGGCACATAGAATTCGGTTTTATATTTGCCCTGTTCCGACGCGAAGCCCGGCCGGAGTGAAACATCTTCGCCGTTGTTCCGGGCGCGGAAAACCGTCCCGTAATTATAGACTCCAAAACCCTGCAGCTCCCAGCAGGAGGGCACGGCGATTTTTTTCCACGCGCCGCTTTGCATTCCGGCGGTGCAGTAAAAATCCCACAGGACGCCGTCGTCCTTGCCGGTGCCGGAAAGATATTTGATCTCCGTCGCGGAACCGTCGGCGGCCGGCAGTTCGTCCGCGTTGAAGCTGATCGCCAGCAGCAAGGCCAGCCACCTGGAAATTCGTGGTATGTTCATTTCGAGACGATTTATTTTTTGAATTATTATTGCATGAGGCCAACAAGTAAAAGTTTATTTGCAGCGGTTGAAGTCAATGGGCTGGTCAATTTCCAGCGTTGTCGTTTGTTTCCGCTCACATTTTTGCAGGTTGTTTTGAAATTTTGCAGTCGCCATCGCTCAAAAGATTTCAGCTTTGGCCTGTTTTACCGATGGTAATCGCAGGCATATACGCCATACGAACGATTGCCATAATCAGGAATCTGTCATGGTCGCGGACGCCACGGATGGGCTGCGACCATTTGTCCAATCGCGAGAGCGCCTTCATCTGCGAGGTCATAGAACGCTGAAAATATGTGCATGGTGCCGGAAAGTCCCTGTGGGGGTGGATCGCTGGGTGTCTTTGGAAGAAGCCATGCTGACGTTGCGAATCATTTCCAAGGATATGCTGGGCAAAGCCACGCACGGGGATATGTCCGGATTGTTATCATGATTTTCTTGCCGGAACGCATCTGCCGTAAATGTCTTCCGCCGATGGCAACAGGTTGACGTCTATTCTTCCGGTTAGAACACGGACAAATCCCAGCGGTTCTGCCATGCGAGCGTGAATGTGCCGTTGCTTTTCAAAAACAATGAAGCGCCGAAAAGTAACCGTGTGCGAGCCGTCTTGATTTTCATTTTTTTGTTTAAGCCGTGTTCGGTATGCAGTTCGTTGAAAATTGAAACGGCTTTGTATCTTGCCCTTTGATGACGCTCACTGCGGCGGCCTGGTTTCCAGCAATTGCACCGGCCCCATCAATCCGGATTCCATCAGTGCCGTGCCGGCCTTCAAATTGCGGATGTTCGTCCTCGTCAGGCGCTGTTCCAGCGGCAGGCTGGCGTCGCCGATAATCCGGTTGGGCCAGAAATTGACAACTTCAATTTCCAATTTGTTTTTGCCTGGGTTCGCCGCCGAAGTGATGTCCACGCGGCAGGGCGGGCACCAGACGATTCCGCAGGGACGGCCGTTCACTTTCACCTCGGCGAGTTCATGCACATCGCCAAGGTCCAGCAATAATTTTGCCCCCGGAACCGCCGCCGACTGAACTGGCAGATCGAAGTTTTTTTCATACGTTGCCGTGCCGGAATAAAATTTGATGCCCGGCTCCACGCGCGTCGTCCAGCTTGCAAGATTGTCGAATTCCACCGATGCCGGCCCGCCCCATTTCGGGTCGAAATGCACCGTCCATGCGCCGGAGATTTCCTGGACCGGATTCAGCGTCGGGCTGTTGTTCTCCGCCGTCGCCGGATGCGCCGCAGAGGCTTCGCGGAAGATGACAAACCAGGAGCCGCACGGGCTGAAATCCAGCGGAACAATGGTTCGTCCGCCCTTCTCTTCGTAAGCGTCGGCAAATTTGTGTTCGCCCGTAACCGGGTTCCAAAGCTCCGGCGCCTTGCCGGCGACGTGGAACGTGCAGTCCGCCGAAACGGCATCGGTCACGCGACTGGCGACGAAATAAATTTCCGCGCCGTCAGCGGTGCGATGAATGTAATCGAAATCGGTTGAGGGCTTGGGATTCAGAGTTGAAAGAAATTCACAGTCCGGTTGCACGCCGTCGGCGAGCAGAACTTCGCGCGCAGTTTTGCCGGCCATGACCCGGCCACCGCCAACTTTGCCGCTCCACAATTCAGCCCCAAGCTGCGCGATGTCCGCGTCACAGGCAGGATAATTTTGGAGCGTTTCGCCTTTCACCGGCTGCGGGCCGATGATGGTCGCGCCGGCGGCAACCATGCCCTTCAATTTTTTCAGCACCGGCAGTGAAATCACGTTGTGCTCTGGTAGCACCAGCACGCGGTAGCTCATGCCGTCTGGCAGGACGATTCTTCCGTCGCGCACGCCGGCGCGCGTGAGCAGCGCCTCCTCTGTGATGACGTCGTAATCGTAGCCGGGCAGGATGTGCGCCGGATCGGATTTTTTGAGCTGTGCGAAATCAGGAACGTGGTCGCCGTAAAAATACGCCACGTCGGCGACAAACAATCCCTGCTGCAACATGAATTGACAGCGGTTAATGTAATTGAAGAACGGCGCAGACTTGCTCCACCAGGTCACCTTCGGATTCAGGTGTGTGCCTGCAAAATACTGCTGGCCGGGAACGCCGGTCGAGTCAGGCGAGCAGACGAAGGCATGCCAGACGAGGCGGTTCATGCCTTCGCAAAGCGCCTTGTCGAAGGACGGCTTCAAATTGTCGCAAAGCCTTTCCTGCCAGTTCGGACCGATGGTGGTGAAGCCTTCGTCCTGCGTGATGACGTGTCCGTAAGTGTGCGCGGCGGACGCGGGCTGCTTGACGAAGAAACGGTTTTCGTCGCCGATGCGGTGCTCCCATGACCACGCCCAGAACTCGCTCATCGGCACGTCGTCCCAGCCGAGGCAGCGCAGCGCGTCAATCGGCACGGCGTGCGGACCGCCGGATTCGGGATGGATTTCCAAGCCGTGAGCATGCGCGTTGTCGCGGAAAAGTTTGTAATGATTGTCAATTGTCAGTTCGCCGAGCGTTTTGCGGAAATCGAACAGGAAACGGTCGCTCTCCTCGCGGCTGTTCACGATTTTTCCGGCGATGACCGGCAGCCACGGCAATATGTCGTAGCCGCGTCGCTTGAGAAATTCCGCGCGCAAGGCCGGCGTCCAGTTGACGTTCTCAACCTCCCAACTGTCGGTGTGGAGATATTTGAGCGTATTTCCGGCGAGCGGCCCGGCGTCGGCGATGAGCGGCCCGACGACGGCGTCCCAATAACGTTGGAATGCGCCGGCGTCGTAAACATCAATTGAATATGCATCATGTGCTGCGCCTGGTGCGCGTTGCCACCCGTCGCTGGCCGTCGAAACGTAAGCGTGAGCGCCGATGGTATAACCGAACCGGAGAATCTGCCAGTCGCCGGCGGGCGCAGCCCATTTGAGCACGCCGCTTGAATCGAGATTGGAAGTCAGGTCAATCACGTCCGCCGCGTGCGCGTCCTCCTCGCCGGGCGTGGCGGGGAATTCCCGAAACAGCGGCTCGCTGCTTGGAGTGGAAAACGGTTCAAGCGTTTTGAGCAGCGCCTTTTCCCGCCAGTTTTCCAGCGGCTGATGTTGGGGCTGGTCCGGCCGGACGCGATAGGCGACGACGTAGCTGTCGCGGTAATAATTATCCCGGCTACGGGGCGCAGGCAGCGCGTCTCTGAAATTTGTCGGCCCGGTCAAGCTCGATTCCGACCACGCCAGTTCTTTCGCCGCGTCGTCGGCCGTGACCATCGGGCCGCCAAGGTTCCAGCCGCTCTGGATGTTCAGGCTGATTTCGAGACCGAGCCGGTTCGCCTCGCGCAGCGCGTGCTTGTAAAGCTCGCGCCATTCGGGCGAAAAAAAATCCGGGCCATGCGGCGCGCGCGCGTTGCCGTCCTGACTTGAACCGTCGGCGTCAATGATGACCGCGCCGCCGAAGCCCTTTGCCTTCATTTCTTCGAGGTCATGCGTGATCGAAGCCTTCGTGACATTTCCGTTGAGCCACCACCAGTAAGCGCGAAGACGGGCGGCGTTGGGCGGATTGTTCCAGCCGGATTCCAAACTGTCTTGCGCATTTGTCTGCGCAGAAATTTTGCCGGGTGACAGCGAGAAAATTGCCGCAAAAAAAATAGCCGTCAAAAATGCGCGGTCAATAACCGGCGCGCTGGTTTTACGAAAGCATGTTTTCAATTTTGGATTTATAAAATACGGCGGCGGCTTTGTGAAGCGGCTTTAACATATCGCATTCCATGGATGAGCGCGCGATTCGATTGAATTGCCTATTTTGTTCCAATCCGCAGCACCGTCACGGAATTGCCGGGAAATGTCCCGTGAATGTCGTTGCCTTGAAAGCTGATCGTTTCGGTTTTTGGCGAAACTTTCGCGGGCAGGTCAAGCGAGTTTTCGTCCAGCGGGTTGTTTGAGGCAAGGACGATGGCCTTTGCGGAACCGGTCAAGTTTTGTGCGCCGGACAGTTTAACGTCCGTGTCCATGGAATTCGTCAGGACGTTCACCACCTTCAAGATGACGTCGCCGGATTTGCCGTCGTGCGTGGCGCTGGCGAAAAGGCTTTTCATCGGCTGGTAATCCAGATCGTGGACAAGTTTGCCGTCGAGCCAGCACTGGACATGATTTCCTTTCACGTCGAGGCGGATGTCATACCAGCGGCCGGTTTCGATGTGGCCGCCGGTGCGGGTGACGATATGGTCGTTGATTTCGAGTCCATGGGCGGAATTGCCCCAGCCGCCGATGTTCCACCAGTTTTTGACGCCGTCGCTGCTCATGCGGAACAGGATCAGGAAGCCTTCGTTGCCGCCAAGCTTGCGGGCTTTCAGCGTGATCGAATAATCAGTCCAATTCGTGTCGCCGGTAATGGCACGGACATTTTCGTTGCCGCTGTCCTGTCGCAAAGTTTTGCCGGTCGCGTGCCAGTTGCCGTTGGTCAAGCGCCAGCCATCCATGCCCTTGGTGAAATCGGACGTGAACAAATTTTTGCCGTTGGCTGATTTGACGTTGATGTCCTTGTATTCCGCCTGCGTGCGCCAAGTTCCGACACCGATGCTGCCGGATTGGAAACTATCATCCGCCGTCGGGGCGTCCACGGTGACGGGCAGGGTGACGTCACCGCAATTCTGGCTGAACATCTGCTGGACATAGTAGCTGGGAATGCCATACCAGCGGGAGCTGTCGAAATTGATGAGGTCGGGATTCCATGCGCGATGGTTCAAGTTGACGAACAGGGGCGCGTAGCTGGCCATGGCGACGATGTCCGAGTTGCGTTCAATGCCGGTCATGAATGAAGCCTCGCCGACGGCGGCGCGGAGATTGCCCTCGCCGGCGTTCTGCGTGACGGCATATTCGCCGACAAAAATTCTAGGCCCGGTGCGGTCATAATGGTCGTATTGATCCGCGCGGTTCATGAAAGATTCCGGTGTTTCGTAGTAATGCTCGTCCACGATGTCAGGCGCGGGATTTTTTGGATAAGGCCGTCCCCGCAGGTCAGTGGTCATGATCAACTGCATGTAAGGATATTTGGCACGGATGGCATTCACGAATAGCGGCCAACGTTGGGCATAATCGGATCCGCCGTTTTCGTTGCCGATTTCCATGTATTTCAAACCGAACGGGGCGGGATGTCCCGCCTTGGAGCGCAATCCGCCCCAGACGGAATTCGTGGGGCCGTTTGCGTATTCAATTGCGTCGAGCGCGTCCTGAATCCATTGCCCCATCTGGCTCAACGGCACGCTGTCGTGCAGCGACATTCCGTCGTTGATGTCGAACAGCGGCTCCGCGCCGAGGTCTTCGCATAATTGCAGGTATTCATAAAAACCAAGTCCCTGGGTGGTATTGTAGCCCCATGTATTCCAAAGCGGCTTTCGCGCGTCAATGTCACCGATCGTATCTTTCCAATGATACATATGGGCAAGATCATCGCCCTCGATCCAGTTGCCTCCGGGAAAACGCATGAACGACGGATGCAACGCGTCCAGCGACTCCGCCAGATCAACCCGCAGCCCATGGTCTTTCCAAGTTTTTTTAGGCATCAGCGAGACCATGTCTATAAACAACGTGCCTGTGCCTTTGGCGGAAATTTCCAAGCTCGCCTGCGGCTCGCTGCCGATGGCCACAAGCTCCAGAGCATGATATTGCCATTCGCCAGCCACGTTCAAGACTTCGCCCCTGGCCAGTTCGGCACCGGAAGCGCCCACGAGACGTATTGTCACCGGGCCTCGAAAACCGTCAGCCGCGCGTGCGGCAAACTTGAATGCGTAACCATTGCCCTTGATGATGTTCATGCCCCAGTAGCCTTTGTTTTCCAACGTGAATCCGCCGTCCACCTTGACGCGCAGATAACGAGGGTTGAGCGTGTTTAACGATGCGGACGATTCAACGGACATGGTGCTGTTGCCGCCGGCGTCGTTGGACAATTTCCAAAAATCCGGCTTGTCCGAATCTTCAAACGAACGGTTGCGGATCAATTCCGGATAAATCCCGCCATCTACAGAAAGATTGATGTCTTCAAAAAAAATTCCCCACAACACCGGCGACACTGCGTGTCCCGGCTTGTCCGCGTCAATCGTGATAACCGCCTGGGCAAAGATCTCGAGTGTCGCAAACAAAAAGATTGCCCCCAAAAAAGCGGCAGTTGGCCTCGTCTTGATTTTGTGAACGGCATTTATGTGACACATGAGATTGTTCTGGTTGGATTGATTTTCAAAGTCCTCGGTTTGGTCATGGTGGAGCACTGCATTTCAATTTGAGAGACGAGCGCAATCTGTCGCGGTGTGGTTTCCGACATAACGACATTCAGTTGAGCGCCATCGCCGCTGGAAATTTAATGGGTCGAAATGGTGCTGTGAACACATATTTCCCAGACGTGACTTCAAAGACCGCGCAGCCGTTTTCCTGGCGGAGGAATTTCACGCCGCGCGCCGCTTCGGCAGCAAAACCGCCCTCCCGAACTTCACTGGCTGATTGGGCTGGAACAAAGACCGTGGCCATGGTGTTTGGCGGAATGGCCAGTCCGAGTGTTAATGTCCCGCCGTTGAGCTTCCACTCGGTCGCGATTGGGCCGCGCACGGAATCATACCGGCCTTTGACCCAGGCGAGGTCGCCGACGATGGCCGGCTTGATGACAATTCGTTTGAAGCCTGCCGACGCGGCATCGCTCGCTATGCCGGCGAGGTCGTGAAAAAACCATTCATTGATCTGGCCGAGCATAAAATGATCCTGCGATCCAAAGCTGCCCACGCTTGCGTCCCATTTTTCCGTCAGACTCGTCGCGCCCATTTTCAGTTGATAGCCGTATCCGGGTTTTTCCGACTGGTTGTTCATGTCGAAAATCACGTCGGAACGTCCATTTTCGGCTAGTGCACGCAAGAGGTAACGGTAGCCGACATCACCCGCAGTCAAGGCGTTGCCGTGATTACGCACGTCTGCGACAATGGCGTCAAGCACTGCGGCGCGATTCGTGGGTTCGACGAGGTTCATCACCAGTGCAAGCGAATTGGCGCATTGCGAACCGGTCGCATATTGTCGGGTCGCGGGATCAAAAAACGTTTGATTGAATGCAACGCGAATCTGTTCGGCCTGCTCGTCAAATTGCCGGGCTTCGTCCGGCTTGCCTAGCAGTTCGGCGGTGCGCGCCAGAATCCAGTTGTAATGCTGGTAAAACGCGGTGGCTGTGAGCGCTGGCGGCGTGAGTTGCGAACCCCACGGCGGTTTTGGTCCGAGATCATACCAGTCGCCAAGACCGGTCAAGACGACATGATTCTTTGCCGTGCTGCCAAGAAAATTCACATAGCGTTTCATGTCGTCGTAGTAACGGCGCAGCAGCGCGATGTCGCCGTCGAACTGGTATTGCTGCCAGGGCACCATGACGATTGCTCCACCCCATTCAGGCGAATTGCGAAAAGGCTGGTCTATTCTTGGCTGCGCCTTGAAATATTCCGGCGCGATGTTGGGCACGAAGCCGTTCGTCAACTGGCTGTCGGCCATGTCATTCACAGATTTTTGCAGCAGCGCCGACATGTCGAAGTTGTAGCGCAGGGACGGCCCGTTGAGGTGTGTTTCTTCGAGCCAGCCGAGTTTTTCCCGGTGCGGACAATCCGTCATCAGGCTCATCATGTTGCTGCGCTGCGCCCAGCGGACCAGTTTGTAAATGCGGTTGAACAGCGGGTTTGAAGTTTCAAACTCGCCGACCGGTGTTGATGAAGAATGGACAACGACGCCTTCGAGTTTTTTAATTTCAGGCAATGGCCCGCCGTCGTCCGCCGCGTGAAATTCCACCTGAAGATAACGGCAGCCTTGGTAGAAAAATTTCGGGAAATAAAATTCCTGGCCGTCGCCGCGCAAAGTATATTGCCACCACGCAGGCCGGACACCGTCCTGCGTGCAACTCGCGCGATCCACCGTGCCGTCGGGCTTGAGCAGTTCGGCGGGAATTATTCGCACCCACGAACCCGCATTGCCGCTAACAACCAGGCGCGGCATCATCGCAGCGTTCTGGCCGAGGTCATAGATAATCAGGTTCGTGCCCAAAGGTTTTGCGGCGATCGGCTTCAGGGTTTCAATCGCGCGGATTGGCGGTGCGGCACACGACAAGCCTTTTAATGTTCCACCCGGACCGGAAGCTTCAATGGCGGGAAGCCATTGAGAATCCACCTTGAAACCGGGCTGGTCCCAGCCATTTTGTTGGAGGCGTGCGTCATAATCTTCCCCGGCAAAAATGTTGTTGAAAGTGATCGGACTTGGCCCGGTTTGCCAGCTTGAATCTGTGCCGATGATTTCAGTCGTGCCGTCGGCGTAGTCCAGTTGGATTTGCGCGATGGCCTTGAGCGGTCCGAAGGATTGCAGAAATTTTACGTAACGAACCTTGTCGCGTTCGATGTCATACATTCCATTGCCTAGAATCAGGCCGACGGCGTTCTGGCCGCGATGCAGTTGGGCCGTGAGGTCGAACGTGTCGTAGAGGCAAGTCTTTTTGTATTGCGACCAGCCGGGCGCGAGCAGATTGTCGCCAATTTTCCTTCCGTTCACGGACATTTCATACTGGCCGAGGCCGCAGACAAATACGGTGGCGCGGCGCAGTCCGGCTTTCACCATGAACTCGCGGCGTGTTAAAATGCTCGACGAATTGGTCTGCGCAACAATCCATTTGGCCTGCCAGTCCGACTCGTCCAGCAAACCCATCGTCCAAGTCGCCGTATCGCTCCATGCTGAAGCTTTTCCATTGGCATCCCACACGCGGACTTTCCAGAAAATTTGTTCCGCCGACTTCAAAGGTTTGCCCGCATATGGAATTTGGATTGTTTCATCGGAATCAACCTTGCCGCTGTCCCATAAATCGCCGTTGTTCTTGTCAATCAGCGACCGGCTCGTCGCCGCGAGAATCTGATAAGCCGTTTGCGTGTCGCCGCGCTGGTTTGATTGCAAAATCCAGTTTAATGCCGGTTGCGATACGTCCACACCGAGCGGGTTTTCGCGATGTTCGCAGACGAGGCTTCCGACGGTCATCGCCGCGCCCGAACAGGCGGCTGAAAACAAGATGAAAGCGCAGAGGAGATAAAATCGTTTCATTATAGAACGGTGAGCCACGAGGATTATTCAGAACATCGGAACACGCAAATTTTTTCCCGGTTCGTGAAAAATTGTTTTCATGGCATAATCACGCAATTTGCCAGTCCTGGACACGACTTTATGGATTCCGCCGGATTGGATGCTCACCTGTTTTGGTGAGGCTATTGAGATGAAATTCGACTATTCAAACCCGGCACCGACGGCGTATTGTGTCGCATGATACCATCGCGATATTTGTCGCCATTAATTGTCAGGTTGCCAGATGCGGCCTCTTTAACAAAGAATTAAGAGTGTCCATCCAAATTAAAACCGCAAGAATTGCAGCAATCGGGCTATTGCTCACGCTGTTTTTTGTTCCAAAGCAGGCAAGCGCGGCTGCAAACATATTTGGTTTTAATCCCACCACTTTATCTGCCGGCCCCAATGCGGGCACCGGCCCGAATAATCCGACGAATGGATCGGTGGTCATCAATGGCAGCAGCCTGACGGCGGGCGACACGATTGTTTTTGATGGCATTGTGGCAAACACTGGCGGAATCACGGGCGACAACTGGGGATCGGTCAATTTCAACGCCGGCGGATTTGCCGGGCTGACCGGCGCGAGGTTTGGCGTGTTGTTGCGGACAGGAACCGGGGCAAACCAATGCCAAGTCTATACCAATGGCGTTGCCGGAGCCATTTTTCCCGGCACGTCGGAAATCAGAACGAACCGTGTCTTGATCACGCTCTATGTTTCCACGACGGGCAGCGCGACGAACATGGGCTATCGCGTGCAGATAGATCAAGGATTGACCGGATCGTTCACCTCCACCTTGTCCGGCACGAATTTAACTTTTCCCGGCAACAGTCTGGCGCTGACCTTCAGCGGCTATGGCGTGAATACCGTGACTGAATGGTTCGCTCCCACGCTGCAAGGCCTCCATCTTAAATTGCCGGACACGAATCTGCTGGCGGGCGCAACCGATCAGTCACAATTGACCGTGGACTATTTGAGCATTTCCAATGTCGCCCCGCTCTATAATCCGGGATTTGCCTATTCTTCCAGCAACCCGGGTGTCGTCACCGTTACCGGCCAGGGACTATTGCAGGCCCAGGGCAACGGCTCGGCGACTGTTACTGCGTCGTATTACCTTTTTTCCTCCAGCCAGGCTGTCACGGTCACAAATGTTTCCGGTGCATTGAACACTTTGCGCCTGGTCGTCACCAACCAGATGCTTGTTAATGCAACGCAACAAGGCGACGTGCGCGGCGATTTTGCCAATGTCTCCAACGTGGATATATCGAGCTATGCCCAGCCGGCTTTCGTGTCTGGAAATTCAAACGTGCTGATGGTCTCGTCGTCCGGCGTCATCGCGGCCATCGCCCCCGGTTCGACCACGGTCAGCGCCAGCTACGGCGGGTTGAACAGCTTGAAGATTATTACGACGACATTTCCGACGAACCGTTTCATCTTCGACACGTTCGGCGACGGCTTCTGGACCATCACCAATGCACTCAACGGCCAAGTGTTGACGGTCAATGCCAACGGCGCCACGCAGTTTGTCTTTACCAACGGCGCGACGGACCAGCAGTTTGAACTGCTTTACAATTATCAAAACAGCACCTTCCGCATCCGGCAGCGTTCGAGCTGGCTGTGCATCGGCACCAAGAACAGCGGCACGTCCATTGGCACCGGCGTCGCAACAATCACTTATTCTGGCACGGCCTCACAGCAGTGGTATTTGGTGGACACAGGCAACGGGCTTTACCGCATCATCAGCAAGGCGAGCAATTATGCTTTGCAGACGGACAATGGCAGTCCGGCGACCGTCACCATTGCGGGCGCGTGGACCAACGCCGCGCAGATCTGGGGCTTTTCCTATCAGACGCATTATCCGAAGAAGGGCTGCGCCGGTTATGAAGGCAGCTATGCGCAGCTTGGTTTGAACTGGGCCTATAACTACAATGACAACACGGGCGTCGCGCTGCCGGCGTCGGTGAATTTTGTGCCGATGATTTATTCGGCACAATATTGGGAGCCGTTGAGCGATGCCCAGTCGCGCGCCGTCGGCTGGCAGACACAACCGCAGCCGGACTATCTCCTGTGCTACAACGAGCCGGACAATGCCAGCCAGTCCAATACGAGCACCAACGGGGTGATCAGCCAATGGCCGCAAATTCAGGCGTTGAACCTTCCGCTGGTTGGACCGGCGACGCAAAACACCGAGGATGCGTGGGAAAACAGTTTTTACCAGATGATTGCCGCCAGCAACTATCGCGTGGACTATTCCGCCGTGCATGAGTATGTCCCTCCGAACGCATCCTCACTCATCAGTGACTGTCAGTCGGTCTATAACGCGTATGGCCGTCCGGTCTGGCTCACGGAATTTTCACCTGTGGACTGGAACGGCAATCAGGGCTGGACGGAGGACGATGACTACAACTTTCTGGCGGAGTTCATGTGGCAGGCCGAGGGCCAGGAATGGCTGAAGCGCTACTCGATTTTTCCGTTCAGCGGCACTAATCCGCTGCCGCCCTGGCAAAGCACCACGGCGGGTTATCGCGGCAATTTTTTCCTGGACGACGGGGCGACACTGGCGCCTTACGGTGAACTCTATGCCGCCTGGGATGGCGACCTTGCCTTGCACGCCCGGACGCCCTATATCATTCACAACTTGGGCACCAGTTTCCGGCTGACGGACACCAACAATGCCAGCACGCCGCAGTCTTCAAGCATCTACGTCCGCAATGCCACGACCGAATGGGCGCTGCTGCCCGCGCCGGCAACGGGTCACTGGTATATTGTTTCGCTCAACGACGGACGCCGTCTGCGCAACAACGGTGGAACGCTGGATCTCGCGCCCTATGGAACTACCAACTCGACCGTGGATTGGTGGTTCAACGGCCCAGACGGCAATGGTTATTACTACCTCGATAACCTGGCCCGGTCGCAAAGCATCCGGGGAACTGGCACGGCACCCGCCATTTCGTTCAGCATGATTAACGACCCCGCGCCCAGCACGGCGACACAATGGCGCCTGATCAAGCCTTACCAACCAATCACGATTGTCACCGCTGTGCCGCCCGTCGTAAGCATTGCTTCATCGAACCAATCCGTCGCATTGAATTGGGTGGGTAGCGGCTTGTATTATGATATTTATCGCGGCACGACTTCCGGCGGGCCCTACACAAAGATCGTTAATCTCACCACGAACAGCTATTATTCCGACAGCGCAGTCCAGAATGGCACAACTTATTACTATGCGGTCACGGCGTTGAATATCCTCGGCGAAGAATCGTCCAATTCGGTCGAAGCAAGCATTACGCCTGAGCCGCCGCCGCCATCGGCTCCTACCGGCTTGACGGCGACATCGGGCAATAACCAAGCAGTTTTGAGTTGGAACGGGTCGGCTGGTGCGACGAGTTACAATGTTAAATATTCGACCACCAGCGGCAGCGGCTATGTGACCAATGGCACGCCGACCACGACGAATTACACCGACGCCACCGTCGTGAATGGCACAACTTATTATTATGTGGTTTCGGCTGTGAATGGCGGCGGGGAAAGCGCCAATTCAGTCGAGGTAAGCGTTACGCCTGAGCCGCCGCTGCCATCGGCACCGACTGGCTTGACGGCGACCCCGGGCGATCATCAGGTCATTTTGAATTGGAACGCGTCGAGCGGCGCGACGAGTTACAATGTGAAAAACTCGACCGTCAGTGGCAGCGGTTATGCGACGAACGGCACCACCACCATGACCAATTTCACGGACACCACCCCGTCAAATGGCATCAGGTATTATTATGTTGTATCTGCGGTCAATGGCGGTGGTGAAAGCAGCAACTCAGCCGAGGTGTCAGTTCAGCCGGTTTCCTTGTCATCCCTGTCGCTGAACTTTTTCCAGAGCGGCAACGGTCTGCAATTCAACTGGCCTTCCGATCACATTGGCTGGCGGCTGATGATGAATACCAACAGTCTGGCAAATAGCAACGCGTGGGTCACAGTTCCAAATTCAGCGTCCACCAACCAGATGTGGATTCCAATTGACTCGACGCAAAGCAGCGTTTTTTTCCAGTTGATTTACCCTTGAACTGGATTTGTAGCAGATGAATGTCCAGTCGTCACCAATATGTCAGCGGCGCTGGTTTTTGGTTTTTGTGGTCATCGCTCTCGTTTGCGTGGCGGGAATTTATTTCTTGCGTTCACACAAATCACGTCCATCCGCAAAAGCGGATGTCATAACCGTCCATTCCAATGCTCTGCCGTCATTAGTGGCGGTAACAAATGTAGCGGCTGGCAATACAAACACCACAACCACAGCGCAGGACGTTGGGCTGCCAGCCCCGCTGATTTCCTCAACCAATTTGCATCCTTTCAAGGCGGCGCTGACGAACGGTGACTATGAATGGACGGCGGAGGATGGCATGGACACCAACGTGATCCGGCGACTGGCGCACAACGAATTGGAATACAAACGGATGGTCAACGAGAACAGCACAATTTACCGGCGACAACTGGTTTATTTGAAGGAATCACCAGCGGCGGTTTTTGAACAGGCCGAGTTGACCGGAAAGCCGTTGCAGAACCTGACGCTACCGGGATTGGATGGACAATTGTTGCCAGTGGCGGTGACAAGGACGGATTTGAAGGATGGCGGTAATCAGGGACAAGTCTATGGCCAGTTGCCGGGACAGCCCGGCTCGATGGTGACGATGGCATTCGTTGGTGATCGGGAAGCCTTCACGCTGATTTCACATCAAGATAACACATACCTGCAGGCTGAATCGCATGACCCGGGCCAGATCGTGGTCAAGAGCATTAATCCGAACATCTATGGCGTGATAACGCGATGACGAATAATTCTGAAAAGTGTGATGAAAGTGACAACCATTAAAAAGCCGAATCAATCCGTATTCCACGCTTGCCCGTTCCTGCTGGCGGCGATGTTATTGGCATGTCTTGGGGTTGAATCGGGGCAGGCCCAGCCCAGTCCAGGTCAGTCCGGTCAATTCAACCGGGTTGGTTATGTGATGACCGTTGCGGAAGCTTATACTCCACAGGCGGCGGCCAGTCTCGGTGGCGCGCCAAACCTCATCGTGGACATGAACAATGCTTTGGCCGGTGCGAATGTGGTGATGCAAAACAGCGGAACTGGATTGTGGGTGGAAAATGTCGGCTATTTGCAGACATCGGAATCGGATCCCGGAACCCTCAATGCCTTGCTTAGTGATTTGTCGAGCTGGCCAGACGTGACGAGTTTTTGGTCCAGCACCGGGGCGGGCATCATTCAATGTGTAGGAACCGGGACCGACGATGCGGGACTCTCCTACGAATGCGGCAACCAAGGCACCCTTGATACCGAATATGGAGCCTGGTATGTGGTTTATGCCCACGAATTGGGGCGCAACTGCTGCCTCGAACAAGGTGATGATGTGGGGGATCCAAATCCTTTTATTTGCATCATGCTGCAAGGCTATTGCGGCGGCGCGAATATCGCCTATTGCAGCAACCCGAGCATCTATTACAACGGCGTTCAGCTTCTTGGAACCACGGCAAACGATTGCGGCGAGGGACCGCTGGCCAACGAGGGCAATAATGCCCGGCAGTTCGCCCTCAACGGACCCAACTATCAGGGGTCGAAGCCGGTCGCCTTCTCCGGCTATAATCCGTTGCTGACCGCCGTGCATTGCGGCGGGGCGGCAGTGGCCACGCTCGCGTCCGACCAGCGAACCTTTGCGGCGGATCAGAATTACAGCGGCGGCACCACTTGGGACGCAAACGGGTATAGTTACACCATTGATGTCAGCGGCGTCACCAATCCGGCCCCGCAGACCGTTTATCAGGAACAACGCTCCGGCAACATGAGCTATACCTTCAACAACTATCTGCCTGGCACCAACTATCTGGTCCGACTGCACTGCGACGAAGTCTATTGGACGGCTCCCGGCCAGCGTGTTTTTAACGTCTTCATCAACGGCAAGGAAGTGCTGACCAACTTCGACATTTACGTCACGGCTGGCGCACAGAACCGCGCAGTGATCAAGGAAATCATGACGACCGCCAACACCAGCGGGCAGGTGATCGTCGCCTGTTCCAACGTGGTGGATCATGCTTCCATGAGTGCGATCGAAATTTTACAGGGCGGATTGTATGCTCCTATAAATCTGACAGCAACGCCGGGCAATGCCCAGGTTGCCTTGCGCTGGAGTCCAATGGCGGGTGCCACCAGCTACAATGTAAAACGTGCGACCGTGAGCGGCGGACCTTACACAACGGTCGGCAACAGCACTTCAACCAATTACTCCGACAGCGCGGTGACAAACGGCATGACGTATTACTATGTGGCGTCGGCGGTGAACGGCGGAAATGAAAGCTTCAATTCCACCGAGGCCAGCGTTACGCCTAATTTCGTTCCCAACTTCAGCTTCGAGACGCCCAGTGTTGGCACCTACCAATATAATCCGACAGGTGGAGCTTGGACGTTCACCGCCCAAACGGGTGCGAATGGTTCCGGGATCGCCGCCAACGCCAGCGCCTTCACCTCCGGCAACCCGAATGCACCAGACGGCGTGCAGGTGGCCTTTCTCCAGGGCATCGCAACCATCAGCCAGGTGATTTCAAATTTTGTGCCGGGAACCAGCAACACAGTTTTTTTTTACGGGGCGCAACGGCCCGTCTATGTCAACGGCGGGCAAACCTGGAGCTTGAAGATAAACAATGTCACCATCGCCAACTTTGCTCCGTCCGCCACGGCGACAAATTATGTCAGCTATTCGGCCACCTTCAAAGCTTCGTCCACCAATCAGACCTTGAGTTTTGTTGGGACAGACACGCACGGCGGAGACAACACAGTTTTCCTCGATAAGATCGGCATCCAGACGCTCATTCCGCCGGTGCCGACCGGTTTGTCGGCGACGCCGGGCAGCAACCAAGTGGTCTTGACTTGGAATGCGGCCAGCGGTGCGACCGGTTACAATTTGAAACGTTCATTGACCAGCGGCAGCGGTTATATCACCAACGCCAGCGTGACCATGACGAATTACACCGACACGCTCACCACGAACGGCACCTTATATTATTATGTGATCTCCGCCACAAACACTGGCGGCGCAAGCGCGAACTCCACTGAAGTCAGTGCGCGTCCCGTGTCGCTGAGCACGTTGCTTTTGAATTTCAACCTCAGTCCTGATGGCTCAAGCCTGCAAATGAACTGGCCTTCCGACCACACCGGCTGGCGGTTGATGATGAATACCAACAGCCTGGCCAATACGAACGCCTGGTTTGCGGTTCCCAATTCTGCAACCACCAATCAGATATCCATTTCGGTCAATCCAAACCAAAACAATGCTTTCTTTCAGTTGATTTATCCCTGAACCGGCGGCATCAGGTGAAATTGAAGGATGAACCCGCCGACAGCCTTGTTATTAAAGTAAATTCGTCTATAATTTCGACACCATGATTCGCAGCCCGTTTCAAAGACCAATCAGTCCGCTGATTTTTCGCGGTTGTGACGTGAGTGGGATTGGATGCAGATTGGCCGTTCTTGCGGCCTTGTTTCTAGCTGCAAATTTGCTCCAAACGGCATCGGTGGCGGATGACAGGAGCGATTCGTCAAGATATCACATGGAAAAAGTTCCACCCGGCGCGACGAACGGCCTCGGCGACTGGATTTGGGACAGCAAAACGTTTGACCGGCAGACTTGCCGGCTGTGGAAAGATTTAGATATTCCCGCCGGAGCGAAAGTGACTTCGGCGCGGATGCGGATGACGGTGGACAATGCCTACCAGTTTTTTCTGGACGGCCGCGAGCTGGGGCAGGGCGCGGACTGGGGCGGGTTGACGGAATACGATCTGACGCTGCTGCTGACTCCGGGGCATCATGTGCTGGCGGTGAATGGCTTCAATGATTTTTTTCAAGCGGGCCTGATCATGGACTTGCCGATTGAATTCAGCGATGGACGGAAGCTGGACATCAAGTCCGATGAAAGCTGGCGGATAGTTCCAAACGATGAACTCGGTTGGGAGAAGTTGACGGAGCCGCGTCCTGACTGGCCACAAGCGAAAGCAATCACCGGCAAGAACCGCGCATCCGAATGGAATGACCCGCACTGGCCGTTTGATTATGTCAGTATGCCGCGCTTTTATCCCGTCGTGTTTCCTTTCTGGCAAACGGGCTGGTTTCATTTGCTGTTGACGTTTGTGTGCGGGCTGATTTTTTTGGTTTGCATCGCTTTGCTCATGCAGGTCGCGTTGCAATCCAAGGAGCAGCGGCTGCTCAATCTGGAACGCGCCCGCATCGCCCGCGACATCCACGATGACGTCGGCACCCGGCTTACGAAACTGGTGCTGCAAGGCGAGGTGGCGCAAAGCACCCAACCGGCGAATTCCGAGGCGCATCAGCAGTTGGACATGATCTGCGAAGGTTTGCGCGGAGTGCTGGGCGCGATGGACGAGGTGTTGTGGGCCGTGAATCCCCGGCATGACACGCTCGAAAATTTCATCGCTTACATTTGCGACTATGCGCAGACATTCCTGCAAAACACAAACATCCAATGCCTGTTGGAAGTCGAATCGGATATTCCGCCGCTCAATTTTGACCTGCCGCTGCGCCGCAGTCTGCTGCTGGCCGTCAAAGAGGCGGTCAATAACGCGGCCAAACATTCCGGAGCGAGCCAGTTGCTGCTGAAAATTCATCGCAATGGCCATAAATTGATTGTGATTGTGGAGGACAATGGACGAGGCTTTGACCTGAATCAGGCCAGATGGAATCGCAATGGCCTGACGAATTTTTTTCAACGTATGAGCGAGGCGGGCGGGGAATGTCAGATCGTGACCCGGCCGGGCGAGGGCTGTCGGGTTGAATTCAGCATCACGCTGACGCGTTATCCGGCACGAAGCTGGCTTTTCAACCACATTCAACCGCCGGAACAGAAGCCCGAGTTGATCGAAGGAACCTCGCTGCCCGGCGACGTGGAAGAAACAAGCAGATCAATTTCATGAAACCGCAAAAGGCCAGTTCTGATGCACCGCCGCTGAAAGCGAAGGCGAAAATTGCCTTGGTGGAGGACCAGCAGGAGGTTTCCAAAAACTGGAGTCACCTCATCAATTCCTTTCCCGACTTCACTTGCGTTTGCACCTGCATCTCAGGCGAGGAGGCCTTGCGGGTGATTCCCGCCGTCAGGCCTGATTTGATCCTGATGGACATTTTTTTGCCGCGAATGTCGGGCATCGAATGCACCGCGCGGCTCAAGGTGTTGTTGCCGGACACGCAGATCATTATTCTAACGGCGATGAACGACCGTGAACTGGTGTTTCTCTCGCTCGAAGCCGGCGCGGATGGTTATCTGTTGAAGCGAACCAAGCCTGCGGATTTGCGCAAGGCCCTGCTGGAAGCATTGGCGGGCGGTGCGCCGATGACCAGCGAGATTGCCCGACGGGTCATCGAATCCTTCCGTCGCAAGGCCAAATCGCCGGAAAAGGCGATCGGCCTGTCAGCTCGCGAGGAGGAAATCCTCGTGCTGCTCACCAAAGGTTATTCCAACAAGATGATCGCCGACCAATTGGGCTTGAGCTACGACACCGTTTCCAGCCATTTGAAGCGCGTGTATCAGAAGCTGCATGTGAACTCCCGCACCGAAGCGGTGATTCATTACATGGCTTCCCGGTCACTGGCTGATAACCGGCCGCGTTGACATCTTCCATACCATCACCAATTTTAGTGATAGGCCTGACCTGTTTAGGGCATTGGCATATTTGTTCAATACTGCGATTAATTAATAAATCCGAAATTTTATTTGGCGTTTCAATTTTTGAAATGTCCGGCAGTTAATTTAACATATGCAAAAATGCAAAAATGATGGGATTGTCCACCATTGTGCGCGCCGTCCGACCGGTTTCACCTTGATTGAACTGCTCGTGGTCATCGCCATCATCGCGATTCTGGCGGCGATGCTGCTGCCGGCTCTTGCAAGCGCCAAGCGCTCCGCATATAGGGCGCAATGCGTCAGCAATCTGCATCAGTGGGCGGTGGCCTATGGCATGTATGCGGGAGATTTTGCGGATTCGTTTCCCGACAATACTGCCGGAAGCGACTGCGCTTACATGTCGCCGGTATTCACCAATTCTTTTTATCCAAACTACCTTTACAAAGACACTCCGGGCAGCACGACCACCGGCACCCGTTCAAAGAACGATGTTTTGTATTGCCCTGCGGATCAGTGGCATCGCGCCTATGAAGCTGCGGCAAATGTTCCAAATTTGATCGGCTACGACACTTTGCCTTTTCGAACCAGTCCGACGCTTGCAAATTGGGGGCAATATAACGTCGCCTCCTTCGGATCACTTGGACAATGGTTCGCCCGGACAAAATTCGGATCTACATATCACAACGCGCCGGTCATGGCTGACGACACTGAGCTCAACACGGGCAGTTGGTATGCTAATCCGCCTCTCACGGCTCCTGGCTTCTCCTACAGCGGCCCTGTATCAGCTCATGTCGGCAACAATGGAGTGCCTTTGGGAGGAAATTTCCTCTTTGAAGACGCCCATGTCGAATGGATAAAATTTGTCGTTGGTCCGCTAGGTTCATACCCCGCCATCGCTCCCGCTGCTTCAGGAGTTGCAGCAGGCAATACATATTTTCTTTATCCGGTCGCCAATGGCAAAGGGCCATGGTGAATACGCCTCAAGCGACATCTCCAATTAATTTTGTTGCCAACACAATCTGATCAAGGGTCAAATGTTCAATGAGAAATTTGTCCGCCTTTTTTTTGCTTCTCGTTTTCCTGGTGCCCTTTCGCAGCGCGGCGCTGATCGCCACGAATTTGGCCTGCGAAGATCGTGTCAATCCGCTGGGCATTGATTTCCCGCAGCCGCGGTTGAGCTGGACACTGCAATCCTCGCAACGCGGCGACCTACAGACTGCCTGCGAAATTCAAGTCGCATCGAGTTCGGCGTTGCTGGCATCGAACACTCCCGATTTGTGGGACAGCGGCATGGTGGCGACCAACCAGCAAAACCAGATTTTCTACGGCGGCGCGGCATTGCAAACCTCGCAACAGGTTTTCTGGCAGGTGCGTGTGTGGGACGTGAATGGAGTCGCCTCGCCGTGGAGCGCGCCGGCGACATGGACGATGGGCGTGCTCAATCCCGCCGACTGGCAGGCGCAATGGATCATGGGCTTGCAACGCAAATCCATCGGCTACCACGCGCAAACCAACGCCAGCCAGAATGTGACCAAATGGGTGCAGATTGATCTCGGCAAGGCGTATCCGATCACGAACATTGTGCTGCATCCGAAATGGAATCAGGGAATTGCTGGCTACGGTTTTCCCGTCCGTTTTCACATTGAAATCTCCAATGACCCCACTTTCGCCTCCTCCAACAGCGTCGTCAATCAGACGACCGATTATTCCAATCCGGGCTATTTTCCCGTGCCGTTCGCGGTCAGTTCTGTTTCCGCCCGATACGTCCGCGTCACGGCGACGAAGCTTTATTACTACGCGGCCAATAATTATTACGCCTTTGCCCTGAACCAGCTTGAAGTGGACAGCGGCGGAACCAATGTGGCACTGAATGCGGCGGTGTCCGCGCTGGACAGCATTGAACAATTCGGTTGGGGCGCGTCGGGCCTCACGGACGGCGCGGGTTTTGTGGGTTGCGATTATGGCCGGCGCGTCCGCCGCGAGTTCATGGTGCAACCGGGATTGCAGCGGGCCATCGTCCATGTTTCGGGGTTGGGCGAATACGAATTGTCAGTCAATGGAAGCAAAATAGGCAATGATCTATTGTCGCCGGGTTGGTCCTATTATGGCCCGACGTCCTGGCAGGTTGGCACCAACGAAACGGTTCTCTACAACACGCGCGATGTAACCAGTCAGTTACTTGCAGGAACCAACAACGCCATCGGCCTGATCCTTGGCAACAGCTTTTACAACATCACAGCCGGTTATGGGCGTTATGTGAAATTTACGCAATCGTTCGGGCCGTTGCGCGCCATTGTGCAGTTGCGTCTGGACTACACCAACGGCACGACCCAGATCATTGGCAGCGACACGAGCTGGCAGACCGGGCCGGGCGCGATCTCGTTTGAAAACGTTTATGCCGGGGAAGATTACGATGCGCGTCTGGAGTCGGTCGGCTGGAATCAGCCGGGCTATAAAAATCCAGAATGGACGGCGGCGGTTTTGACGAACGGTCCCGGCGGGACTTTGAAAGGTTTGTCGTGTTCCGCTCCGCCGCTGGGAACTTTTAACATGCTCGCACCCATTGCCACGAATGTTATATCGGCGAGCACAAATGTCTATGACCTCGGACAAAACGCCACGTTAATGCCGCAATTGCAAGTCAGCGGGCCGGCGGGTTCGTATGTGCGGATCATCCCATCCGAACTTCTGGGAGCCAACGGTCTCGTGGATCGCACGACTTGCACGCAAGACAGCACTCCGCCATTGCCGGCGTGGTGGCAATACACGCTTAAGGGCAGCGGCACGGAAAATTGGTTTCCACAATTCTTCGTCCACGGCTGCCGCTATTTGCAGGTTCAACTTTATGCCGCGCCGGGCGGCGGTTCGTTGCCGGCGGTTCAATTACTGCAAGGCGTGGCCGTCCATTCCACTTCCACACCCATCGGCACATTCAATTGTTCCAACCCGTTGTTCAACCAGATTTACAGCCTCGTGCATTGGGCGCAGATGAACAACATGATGAGCCTGATGACGGATTGTCCGCATCGCGAACGGCTTGGCTGGCTGGAGCAGGATCATTTGAACGGCCCGTCGCTGCGATATAATTTTGATTTTGCCCCGCTCTTTTCAAAAATCGAAAATGACATTTTCGACAGCCAGTGGACGAACAACGGCTTCGTGCCAAACATCGCGCCGGAGTATTTTCAGACCAGCGACAGCCTGACCGATCCCTATCACAATTCGCCGGAATGGGGTAGCACCTTTATTCAAGGCGCGTGGCAGCAGTATCAATTCTCCGGCGACATTTCATTGCTGCAACGCTTTTATCCCGCGATGAAAGCCTATCTGAATTTTCTGACCAGCACGGCGAACAATTACATTGTCGCGGTTGACCTGGGCGACTGGTATGACCTCGGGCAAATCAACGCCGGCGTTTTCTCCGGCGTCACGCTCACGACGACCACGCTGCCCGGCACGGCGATTTATTATTCCGACGCCGTCGAACTCGCGCAAATGGCGCAGGTGCT
>CAYPTV010000006.1:0-21056 GCA_964413505.1 uncultured Bifidobacteriaceae bacterium
GGAGCATGGCCGGTAAAAGCTGTTTCATGAGCAAAGTGTTCGGCCTGTTCATGGATTTCGACAAGATGTGCGGCTGCCAGTTTGAAAAAGGTCTGGCCAGCCTGAAATCTGTAACCGAAAAATGAAGCTTGTGGAAAATGGCGCGGAGGTTTACGAGAAGATGTGATTTCGGCGGAGCGTGGCTGTGTCGAAGACCAGCCGCAGCATGTGGCAAAAGCATGGTGCTTGCCTAGATTGGTGCTGATAAAAGTTCTGCGACAGTCCAAACGTGGTCTGTCAGTAGCGCTACTCCCACAACTTCATCCGCACGCCTTTGCTGCGACTGGCTTTCAGCACAGTCGCGGTTCGACTGCTGTGGCCGCGACGCGCGAGATCAGCAGCATGTCCGCACGTCAGCGGTGTTGAATCTTTCCCCACGCACCCTGTGTTGCGAAGCTGCTGCGGCTGGTCTCCGCGACACAGCCGCGCCCCGGGGCTTTCCAAGACTTGCGGCGTTTCACAGTTTCCGGCTCAATGTTCGCGTGAATCAGCCACCCAAACTGCGTCGATCCGGACCGCCGCATAATCCCGGCGTGCGCGATTTGGTCGAAGGCAAGCGGCTTTGGTCTTCGCCGCCGAAACCAGATGAGGCCAAGCAAGGTTTTCGGGGTTGGAACGAGCGCGGTTATCTGCCGCATCGCGATGAACCCGGGCTCACGCAGTTCGTCACGTTCCGATTGGTCGATTCATTTCCCGAAGCGCTCCGCTCGGAGTGGGAAGACCTCTTGAAGATTGAGGACCACCAGCAGCGGCGGGCGGAGTTGGAAGCGTATCTCGATCAAGGGCATAGCGAGTGTCAACTGCGCCAGCCGGAAATTGCCAAACTCGTTGAGGACGCCGTGCGGTTCTTTCACGGCGAGCGTTACGAACTGCACGCGTGGGTGGTAATGCCGAATCACGTCCACGCCTTGTTCAAAGTGGGTGCCACGCCGATGGCGGAGATTCTCGAGAGTTGGAAGAAACACACGGCGCAGAAAGTGAATCGGCTGCTGAAACGTCGCGGTGAATTTTGGCAGGCGGATTATTGGGATACATATATGCGCGACGGCAAGCATGAATTGGAAACGCGCATCTATATCGAAGGCAATCCGGCGAAGGCGGGTTTGGTTCTTGACCCGAATACGTGGCCGTGGAGCAGTGCACGATTTCGGGATGAATATGGTGTGCTGAAGCTTTGACGGAGCGCGGCTTTGTGCGCCGTGCGCCAGCCGCAGCAATGTTCGAACGTAGAGACGCACCAAAATTTTCACCGCTTCCTGCCTTGCGACACTGCTGCGGCTGGTCTACGACACAGCCGCGCTCCAGCGAATGGTTTGCCGGACTTGTGGCACGTTTCCCGAATTGATTTACTCTGCTAGCGGCCATCCAAACTATGAACAACATGAAGAGCAACAAAATAGAGTTGTCCCAAAAACAATGCGAAGAACTGCTCAAAGCATTGAAAGACCGTTTCGAGAAAAACCTGAACCGCCATAAAGGTCTGGATTGGGCCAAGGTTCAGGCCCGGCTGGAAGCCAATGCGGAAAAACTGTGGTCGCTCCAGGAAATGGAACGAACCGGCGGTGAACCGGATGTTGTGGGTCGGGATAAAAAATCAGGCGAATTCGTTTTCGTTGATTGTTCCGCGCAAAGTCCCAAGGGCCGCGTCAGTTTTTGCTACGACCGGGCAGCGCTGGATGCGCGCAAGGAATTCAAACCCAAAAACAGCGTCGTGGACATGGCCGCGGCCATGGGCGTCGAGCTGTTGACGGAGGAAGAATATTTCGCGCTGCAAAAGCTGGGCGAGTTCGACACGAAGTCGTCGAGCTGGGTGAAGACGCCGGCTGACATCCGAAAACTCGGCGGCGCGATTTATGGTGATCGCCGCTACGGCCGCGTCTTCGTGGGGCACAACGGCGCGGAGTCTTATTATGCCGGCCGGGGCTTCCGCGGCTCGCTCAAGGTTTAATTTGCGGAGACCGCCCAAAAAGAATTGTGCGGCGTGGACTGGCCACCGGCGGCGTGAACCAAAACACTCAAGGGCATGAATCACCAGGTCCAGTAAAGCCCGAAATACCAGAGCGTGTGATTGTCGCCCGCAATGCTGTGGCCCGCGCTGAACAGCAGGCTGAAATGATCGCTGACGTTGCAGGAACCGCCAAAATTGAGCGCGGCATATCCCCGGTCGGTGTCCGTGTCCTGGCCTTGCGCAAAAAGTTCGCCGCCCAGCGTCAGATGTCTGCCGAAATCGCGCTGCACCAGCCAGCCGCCGAATGGATAGTCGCGCTGGCCGGGCGCGGAATTGAGCGCCGCGCCGCCGCCGCCATAAGTCGTCCACGGGCCGAAACTTTTTTGCATCCACAAGGGCAGCCGGAACCACGTCTGACCATTGCCCAAACCCCGGCCGGAATCGCCCGTGGGCAGTTCGGCCGCCGGAAAAATTCCGATTTGCGGCCAGCCGTTTGTTTCATGCAGGAAACGGTATTTGATGCCGAACTCTGCATCGCCCAAGCCGGTCGCGGCCGGCATCCCGCCGCCGCCGACAGTGGTCATGGGCACGATCAAATGGAGCTGCGTGTCCGGCAACACGCCATAATTCATTTCCAAGGCCGGGCCGTTGATCATGTAACCGCCGCCGGTGTGGTCGCCATTGGCAAAAACATACGCCTCCCAATGCTGGTAATCCACCGGCTCCGGGTCATCGGTCAAAAACGGCGGCCCGGCAATGCTGCGCCCCGCCGGAACCAAGTTCAAGCACACGGCCAGCACGACGGTTCTGGACACCTTGCCAATCATCATCCCATGCTAAATTTTTCGCGCCCTGCTCGTCGAGGATTTCCTGCACGGCCATTCGTCATGCCGTGGCGCGACTATCGGATGACAGCTTTTCTTCGGTCGCCCGGCATTTTGAGCGTTTTTTAGCCGTATTTTCAAAAAATTCGCGTTTTTCGACAGTTTTTTGACCAGATTTCTCCCGTGGTCGGGCGATTGAAGAATCATTTGGCATGGAAACGAAAAAATAAGGGCTTTTCAGGAGTCGTCCGGCATGGAAACCGCCGTGGCTGGGTGATTCGAGAATCGTTCGTCTCGGAAATGCCTGTGTTATGCCGATTAGAGAGTCGTTTGGCTTGGAAATGACTGTGATATGGCGATTGGAGAGTCTTGCGGCATGGAAACGGCGGCGGCAGGACGATTCAAGAGTCTATTGGCCTTGATCCGAAAAGAATCTGGTGGAAAAAACGTCGTGGTGCAGGATTCTTTTCGGCGTCTGGCTGGCGGAGAGTCGGGGAACGGCGGCGCTGCCATCGGCTGACTTTTGCCAGGTCATCGGGCGTGGCGGCGGGAGAGTTCATGTGTTTTGAGCGTCGGATGGCATGGTGCCGGGAATTTTAGGGATCAAAATTGCTTGTGCCGGGCCGCGGATTTTCAAATGATGCGGGCATGACCAATTTTCCCCAGCCCGCCGGTGCGGCGGCAAATGTGACGTGGAATGAAGACCTGGTTTATGCGACGCTGGGCGATCCGGTGCGGCGGCGGCTGCTGCTGGCGCTCGCGCGGGGCGGTCCGCAGCCGGGCGTGGACCTGATGGGCGGCGTGGGCCGGCGGCTGTCGGCGACGTTGAAGCATCTGGCGGTGATGCGCGCGTCGGGCATGGTGTTGATGCAGGAAAACCGGAAGGACGGACGCCGTCTGTGTTACGCGCTCTCGCCGGCCGTGCCGGTTGTAAAAACGGAGACGGGCGTGGTGATTGATTTTGGTTTTTGCCTGATCCGGTTGTGAGAGGCGCCTGAATAACCGTCGTCTGATTTTTCGTCCTCATCCTCATGCTCATCCTCATCGTCAGTTTTGGCAGATTTAATTGAGGACGAGGATGACGATGAGGAGGATTCGATTCCGGTGAATTTTCAGAGGGGCTTGTTTGAAGCATGGGCAGGTTTATTTCATCCGAGCGGGTTTTGATTGAGCATGGGCGCGGTTTCGGTTAAAAAGATTCCACCGAGTTCGCAGGAAACATCACGCGCATTGAATTTGAACCGAATTGCCCAGCCATGACACCCCAGCTCGCCCGATTAGCCCGGTTCCTGGCGGTGGGAGCCAGCGGCGTGGTGGTCAATGAGGGAATTCTGATCCTGCTGAAGAAGCTGGGTTTCCCGCTCGCACTCTCCAGCCTGTTCGCCATCGAGCTTTCCATCCTGGGCAATTTCGCGCTGAACAATGCGTGGACCTGGCATGACCGGCGCAGCGGGACTTTGGGTCACCGGCTGTTGAAATATCATCTGGTGGCGGGCTTCACGTCGTTCTGCGTGAACTGGACCCTCCTCATTTTCCTGACGCGGTTCTTCGGTGTTGATTACCGCATCTCCAATCTCATCGGCATCGCGGCGGCCACGGTGCTGAATTACATTCTCAATCACAAATGGACATTCAAGAAACATCCGACCGGCGAGGATTCAGTCTGGGAACCGCCGGACCGTGAGGAATTGAAGCAGCTTCTGGTCGTGCGCGGGATTTCGCCGGGCTGGAACGTGACATTGTTCGTGCTAATCGCGATGGCGGTGGTTTTGCGCGTGGTGGCGATGGCGGGGATTCCACTGCTGCCGGAGGAGGCGTATTACTGGATGTATTCGCAGCATCCGAGCCTGAGTTATTTCGACCATCCGCCGATGGTGGCGTGGCTGATCTGGTTCGGGACGCAGTTGTTCGGCAACACGGAGTTCGGCGTGCGCGCGGGAATCGCGCTGATGATGCTGGCGTCGAGCGGCGTGATGTATGTGTTCGGCCGGATGTGGTTCGGGCGGGAGGCGGCGTTGTCGGCGGCGGCGCTGCTGATAATTCTGCCGGTGTATTTCGGAACGGGATTGATCGCGACGATGGATTCGGCGCTGCTGTTTTTCTGGCTGGTGTGCCTGCTGGGAACGAGCGTGGCGTTGAAGCAAGGCCGCGCGTGGGGCTGGTATCTGGCGGGGTTCGGACTGGGCGGGGCGTTGTTGAGCAAATACACGGGGATTTTTCTGGGGCTGGGCGCGCTGCTGTCGGTGCTGGGACATGTGCCGTGGCGGCGGCATTTGCGCAGCGTGCATCCGTATGCGGCCACGGCGCTGGCGTTCGCGATGTTCAGCCCGGTGCTGGTCTGGAATCATCAGCACGAATGGGCGAGCTTCAAGTTTCAATTCATGAACCGGTTCGCGGACGAGACCATCGGCATCGGAACGGTGGCGTCGTTCGCAATGTGGCAGATCGCGATTGCGACGCCGCTCGTGCTCATCGGGCTGGTGTGGGTTTGCGCGAGGACGTTGCTTAACTTGAGAAGGCTGCTGACGCCGCGCTGGTGGATGGCATTGTGCTTCAGCCTGCCGCTGCTGATGGTGATGAGCTACAAGTCGCTGAAGGACGATGTTCACTTGAACTGGACATTGCCGGCCTATTTGAGCGTGATGCCGGCGGTGGCGCAATTGACGCTGATGTTGTGGCATCGCTGGGCGAAGAAAAAGCTGGGCGGATTTTCCTGGCAACGCGCCGGGCTGGTCACGGTGGCCGGCTGCCTGATGTTGAACGTGCTGGCGATGGCGTATCTGCTCGCGTTGCAGCCGCGCACGGGCTGGATTCCGACTTTGCGGCAATGGCGCGAACTGGCAGCGGCGGTTCAAACGGTGGATGAGCGGCTGAAAAAGGAGACGGGCCGCGAGCCGTTGATCATTGGCACGGACAAATACCGTATTGCAAGCGTGCTGGCGTTTTACCGCACGCCGATGGAAACTGATTTGCGCGCGAGCGATTTCACGACGAGCGGATGGATTTTGGGCGGCGAGGGGCTTGGCTATCCCTACTGGACGACGAAAGACAAATGGATCGGCGGCGATTGCATCGTGGTGGACGACGATCAGAACGAGCTCCGGGGATTTGCGCAGCAGTTCAGGACATTTGAGATGGCAAGCCAGATTCAACTGAACCGGAAAACATATTACATCGGCATCGGCCATGGACTGCGGAATTGAACTGCGGAAAATTATCCGGGTCATTCCTTCTCTCGCTCCGCCAACACGCGCTCGATGCGGCGGTCGGGCACCAGCCACAGGAGCGCGACGAACACAAACAGCCCGTTGGAAATCCATGGATTCACGAACGCGAGCGGGATCGCGGCGAGATAGCACACGGGCGAAAGTTTTCCTTTCCAGTCCCTGCCAATTGCAGCCGCGAGCAGGGAGTCGCGTCCCTGCTGGGCGATGATGCTGCGCTGCAAAATATAATACGCGACCGCCGCCATCAGCAGCACGAATCCATAAACGGCGGTGGGCGTCGGGGCGAGATAGTTTTCGCCCAGATGATTTTCTCCCACCCAACCCGTCGTGAATGGAAAAAGCGAGAGCCAGAAAAGCAGGTGCAGGTTCGCCCACAGGATGCCGCCCGTGACGCGTTTGGTGGCATGGAACATGTGGTGATGGTTGTTCCAATAGATGCCGAGATAAATGAAGCTCAGGACGTAGGTCAGGAACACCGGCACCAACGGCTTCAGGTCGGCGAGCTGGGTCGAATGCGGCACTTTCAAATCCAGCACCATGATGGTGATGATGATGGCGAGCACACCGTCGCTGAATGCCTCGACCCGGTTCTTTTCCATGAGGAGATACTAGCAAAATCGTTGCTGGGCCGCAATCACAGTGCAGCTAATTGTCTTGCACGCTGCCAGGAAAAGATTGATAACATTTTCAGGTTTGATGTAACTCATGAATGAAACCCGCCTGACACCTGCCCGAAAATGGACGGCGACAGCAGCCGTTGTCATACTGTGTTGCGTTCCATTTTTTCGCAGTTATGAGATTCGCGACCGTCCACTGGGCGAGGACGAGATTTATTGGATTGGACAGGCATATTATTTTCATCTGGCGTTTGAAGAAAGGGACTGGTCGAATCCTGACTGGCAATTGCTTCCAGCCAGCGAAAACCCGGCGCTTGGCAAATATGTCATTGGTGTTGGGCTTAGGCTCGACGGCTTGAGCGTCACCACACCCGACTGGCTTGGGGTTTTCTACGTCATTGCCAGGGATCGTCCCAATGCATGGGGCGAAGGAATTGCCCGGCAGGAAAGACAGGCAGTCGTGGATCGAATGGATGCTTCGACTCGTGAACTGGCTCTGAAGCAAAACCGCTTCGAATATCCGGTCGAATATGCAACGACAGCGCGCGCAATCATGCTGGTGTTCGGCGCGATTTCAATCGTGAGCGTGTTTGGACTGGCATCGCTTTACATGAATCTGGCACCTGCGTTTTTAGCGGCGCTGCTTTTTTCGCTGCATCCGGCGGTTGTTGCGGCTTACACACAGGTGGGCGTGGATATTCTTGCGATCGCCTTTTCATTGTTGGCGGTCATTTATTTTGTGCTGATCGAACGCCGTGTCTGGCAAGGGAATTCGCACCCCCGATTGTGTCGAGGTTTAATATGCGTTGGCGGCGGATTAAGCCTTGCCTTGGCGGTCGGCTCCAAAATAAATGCGGTCACCGTGGGGTTTCTTGGATCAACGATGTGTTTGCAGTTCATTGCGTCATTTCTCCGGCACAAATCCGAGGAAGCAAACGATTCTCTCAAGGCAATGATTGTGCTGATCGTCATTTCGCTTGTGATATTCGTCGGATCAAACCCGGGAAACTTTCCAAATCCTCTAAAGGGAATTCACGCGCTGTATGCCAACCAGCAACGAAGCCTGGAGATTCAAAAAAACATCCCGGCCATACGCCAGCCGTTGCGCTCACTGAAAGAGCGGTTGCAAGCCGTCACCGATTTAACAGCCTTTAATCCGATCGTTTTCCTTCTGGTTGGCAGCGCGTTCTTCTTTCAAATATTCGCCGCCTGTAAATCTGGAAAGCCATTTCCTGTAATCGCGCTTTGGTGGTTGATTACAATCGTGGCAGTGACTGCGTGGATTCCATTCGCCCGTGCGCGTTACGCATTGCCTGTAATCGCGCCCAGTATCATTCTGATTTGTGTCGGCATCGAACGACTTTACCAAACAGGTGTGTCAAAGGTAGCCGCGCGCAATAAAATCTCCTAGACTTTGCCGCCAGTGAACTTGGAACAAACAAACGCCGCGGCTCCGGGTGACGCCGGCTCTTTTTTCGGCACGGACATTTCGCCGGCGAAGTTCAAGGACGCGCTGGTTTATCTTTTGGTGCTGGGACTGGTTGTGCGGATTGGATATTTCGTCGAGCACGCGCACAGCCCGTTTTTTGGCGCGCCGGTCCTGGATGAAAAGTATTACGACACGGTGGCCAGGATGCTTCTGGCCGGCGACGACCTGCACGAGCTTCACGGGTTCAGGCCCCTGCTCTATCCGATGTTCCTCGCGGCATTTTACAAGATCGGCGGCGCGTGGGGTGTTGACCTCGCCTTGTTCGCACAACATCTCCTCGGCGTGGCAACCGGCATGATCGTGGCGCTGCTCGCGGCGCGGTTGTTCCGGCACAGGCTCTGCGGAGTGGCGGCGGGAGTATTATATCTGCTCGCGCCCGTCCCGCTTTTTTTCGAGGGCGAACTGCTGATTGAATCCAGCTACATATTTTTAATCTGCCTCAATTTGCTGCTGCTCTTGCGCGCCGCCGGTTCCGACGGCCGGCGAAGCGCGTTGCTTTGGCTGGTTTGCGGCGGCCTGACAATCCTCGCCTCGCAGGCACGCGCGAACATCCTCGTTTTTCTTGCGGTTTATCCCCTGTTTGCCACGTGGCGCTGGCGGCGTGAACGGAACACCACCGCCTTGCTGCCGTTGCTCGGACTGGCAGGCGCGCTGGCGATGATGATCTTGTGGGGCGTCATCAACATGAAACAATCCGACCATTTCACCTTGCTGCCGAACCAGGGCGGCGTGAACTTGTTTCTCGGCAACGAACGCGGCGCGAACGGGATGTTCACCGGGGAGGATGTGGTTGTGAAACTTTCCGAGCTGAATTTGCGCACGGCGGACGCGGCCCCGCCGGCACAGGATCGCATCGCCTTCGGCGCGCAATATCAGGACGCGGTGGAAGTCTGGGCACGCGCGCAATATGCCGCCGACATGCGCACGCAGGGCCGCGAACCGCAAACGGATCCCATGGCCGTTTCAAAATACTGGACGCGGAGGACCGTGGACGAAATCCGCGCCGACCCGGCGGCCTGGCTGCGTTTGATGGCGAAAAAATCCTGGCTCATGCTCTGGAACACTGAGGTGCCGAACAACAAATCCTTCGCCTTCTTCCAGACGGAATTTTCCTGGCTGCGCGTGCTGCCGGTGCGATGGGTCGTGCTGCTGATGTTCGCACCGGCGGGAATCTGGGCGGCCGCAAAATGGGGAAACCGCGATGCGCTGTTCATCGTGCTGGCTTATGCGGGGCTTTACTCGGCGGGCAGCATCGCCTTCTTCATCTGCGACCGCTATCGCTATCCGGTCTGGCCGGCCATGGCCGTTCTCGGCGGCGGCGGCCTGCTCGCGCTGGTTGAAACAATCCGCCAACGCAAACCGCGCCGGCTGATTTGTATTTTTTCGACGATGATTCTGATGGCCGCGCTCTCGCTACACAACTGGTTCGGCGTGACGCTGCCGAATTTCGCGCATGACTTCCAGTTCCGTTCGACCGCCGGCTACGACAGGGGAAATTATCAACAAGCGCTCGCCGACATTGACCGCAGCGTCGCGCTCGACCCGCTCGATTCCGCGTCGCTTTACCAGCGCGGCAAGGTGCTGTTCGCGCTTCACCGCCTTGACGAGGCGGAAAAAACCTATGAGCAGACTTTGAAATTCATACCCGGAGATTCCGGCGCGTGGAACAATCTTGGCATGACGCTCGACGGGCTTGGCCGGACGGATGAAGCGCTCGCGGCGTTCCGGCACGCGACCAGATGCGCCCTTCCGAGCAAAAATGCGTTTCTCAACTCCGCCTTCATCCAGATACGCCTCGGTCGGCTTGATGATGCGACAGCGACGCTTGATCAACTCGACAAATTAAACGGAACTTCCGAAGCGGTGACGCTGGCGGCGCGCTCGGTCGTTGAACGGCGGCGCGGAAATTCGCAACAGGCCGACGCGCTGGAACATTCGGCAAACGCCTTGGACCCGGCGGCGGCAAAGTGGGCGATTGAACAGGCAGCGAAGGCGGCACCCGGCCATTGATCCCCTGCCCGCCTGGTGCGTTCAGGCTTTCTGCACCGGCTGGAGCAGATGCGCGCCCTTGAGCAGGCGGCAAAAATCCTTTTTGCTGGTGACGTGCTTTGTGCCTTCCTTGTTGCCGAGGTTGGGCAGGGATTTATATTCCACCTCGAGCCGTTCGAGCCGCACGATGCGGATGTATTCCTTGCCCTGTTTCCAGACCTGGCCTTGGCACAGCTTCATGGAGGATTGGTTTGCGGATGAGCGCGGAGATTTTCGGGGAGAAATCTGTCCCTCCCGATTTTGGTCGGGAGAAACAGCAAGCAACGGACGGTTACTTTTTCTTGGCGGCGGACTTGGCCGCCACGGCTGCGCTTTTCTTGGCGTTGGCGCTGCTGGCTTTGGATTGTTTCTGACCGGACTTCTTCTGGTTGGCTTTCGGGGATTTGTCGCCCATAATTTTATTTGTTCCGCAGGTTGACTCTCCGGCGGAATTAAAGTTTCTCCGCAGGAAACCGCATCATGCGCCCCGGGCAGCCCGTTGTAAATGGCCGATGCAAAATCATTTGGCGGAAGACCGGCACCCTCAAGAGCCTTGAAGCGGCTGGTAACGCGACATCAAACGTGGCAATCTGCGGCGATTGGAAAATCCACCGACCAAAGGTCTGCTGCGGCGATTGATTGGCTTTAGTTTGACAGGCCAGATTGTGCTGCTTGTTTTTCTGTTTGTTCCCGGCACGTTGAAATACTGGCAAGGCTGGGCGTTCACGGCAGTGAACCTCATCGTCTCAATTCTCTTTTGCGCTTATTTTTACAAACGCGACCCCCAACTGCTCGAACGCCGACTGCTCCGCAAGGAAAAAGTCGGCGCGCAAAAAATTATCATGTTCCTGTTGAAAATTGTTTCCGTCGTTTTTTATGTGCTGTGCGGTCTGGATAACCGCTTTGGCTGGTCGCAAACTTATCTGACGCCGGTGCCGTGGTGGCTGACCATGCTCTCATTGCTCGGTTATGCCGGAACCTTTTTCTTATTCATTCCGGTGATGAATGCCAACCGGTTTGCCGCCAGCGTCATTCAGGTCGAGGAAGGTCAGACCGTCGCCGACAAAGGGCCTTACCGTCTCGTGCGTCATCCTATGTATTCAGTTGCGCTGTTCATCTGGCTCTGGATTCCACCGGCGCTTGGCTCATTCCTCGCGCTGCCCGTCGCCTTGCTCATCGTTCCCGTTTTGATGTGGCGGCTGCTCAACGAGGAAAAATTTCTCCGGCGCGAACTGCCCGGCTATGCCGAATACTGCCGTCGCACTCCCTGCCGGCTCATCCCGTTTGTTTGGTAATAATTCACGGCAGACGTCAGTGTATTGCAATAATCCCCATTCGTGACAATTTCAGCACCCGTGCTATCGTATCTCCGCCATGAAAAAGAGCGCGCAAATCAAAGCCAAAATTGTAGTCACCAAGGACGGACCGTATCTCGTCAACGGCGGCCTGCCTTTGAGCGAACAGTGGATTGTCACCAATGCCGAAGGCGATTCGCTGGAATATCGCGAAGGAAAAAAATATCCGGCGCAAGCGCAATACGCACTCTGCCGCTGCGGGCAGTCCGCCAGCAAACCCTTCTGCGACGGCACCCACGCCAAGGTCAAATTCGACGGCAAAGAAACCGCCAGCCATAAGCCCTACTTGAAGCAGGCCAAAACCATTGACGGCCCCACCATGCGGCTCACCGACCAGGAAAACCTGTGCGCGTTCGCCCGCTTCTGCGATCCGAAAGGCAAAATCTGGAACCTGGTCACGCAGGACAACCCCGAATCGCAGAAACTGGCAATTCACGAGGCGGCTCATTGCCCCGCCGGGCGGCTGGTGCTCTGGGACAAGAAAACCGGCAAAGCCATCGAGCCGAAGTTTGAGCCGTCGCTGGGACTGATTGAGGACACCGAGAAAAAAGTCGGCGGCCCCATTTGGGTGCGCGGTGGCATCCCGGTGGTTTCCGCCGATGGAAAGACCTACGAGATTCGGAACCGGCTGACCTTGTGCCGCTGCGGCCTTTCCGCCAACAAACCCTTCTGCGACGGCAACCACGCGGCCTGAATCATTTCAGATGCCAGACGCCAGCGCATGGCGCACAGGGAAAAATAATCCTGCACGCGCACACCACTGCGAACCCCCATACCACGACCGGAGCATCCCGCCCCGTTCCGCCCTAAAACTAACTGTTACGTTACGGCGTGCTGCTGTGGGTGTCCGTGGTCGTCGTGGTGACGGGCGCGGGCACCGTGGTCTGTTGTGAGGTGGTGGTCGAGGTGTGCGAGTCTTTGTCCGTTCCGCAACCGGTGAGTGACACAAGGGCGGCGGCGGCGAAGCAGGAGAGGATGATTTTTTTCATAATTTTATTTGTGGTTTGATTTGTTGTCTTACCAGCACATGATTATGCCATCGGCTTCGTCAGGGGCTATCAGGTGTAACCCTACCCTGCGCGGCAGACGCCAAAATGCGGGATTATATAGTTCACAATCCCTCACATAGGGACAGCGCGCTTGAAGCCTGTCTGAAAATTCACCGGGATGGAATCATCCTCGTCGTCATCCTCATCCTCATCCTCAAAAAATCTGCCAAAAACTGACGATGAGGAGGAGCATGAGGATGAGGAAGAAAAGTCAGATTCAGATTTTTCAGACACGCGCTTGCACTTCGGGTTACACCCCATGGCGGCTGCGCGTTCCCCGGATTAATCTCATCCCATGATTAATAAAAAACATTTCGTTAAAACAAACAACGTTGGATTCGTGCTGGGTGCCGCGCTGCTGGCGGCGCTGGCCAATGGCGTGGGTTCCGCTCAAGCACAGGGCATCAGGGTAACCGTGGCACCTCCCGTCGTGGTCGTGGCACCGCCCGTCGTGGTGGCGCCTGCGGTCGTGGTGCAGGACGACTACGTTTATTACCCCAGCTATGGCGTCTATTACAACAGCGACCGGCACCAATACGCCTATATGCAAAACGGCGCGTGGGTTACGACGCCCGCGCCGTATGGTGTCTCGGCTGAAGTGCTCCAGACCTCGCCGTCAGTGCGCATGGACTGGCATGACTCCCCGGAAAAACATCACGCCGAAATGCTTCAGCGCTATCCGAAAAACTGGAAGTCTTCCGATGAACGTCATGACCTGAATGATGATCGGAAGCCGGGTCCGCCGGATGACGCCAAAAAATAGGCGATCCCACGGTAAGCCGCCGAACAGATTGCGGAATGGCGCGGCAATGAGCGCCTGTTGATCCAGTGTAAAATTTGGGTTATAGGGCAACGCATGATTCAGTTGTTTGTTTGATTCAAAATGGCCTCAAAATCTCCAAGCTGGGCGCGGAATTTTTTGCCCTCCGGCAAGTAATCCAATTGCGTCCGCCAGACGATTTCGTCCAATTCATCCACCAACCGGCGTATTTTTTTTATTTTCGCCGGCCCGTGATTTTCCGGCGATTGTGCCAGCGCCTGTAGCTTGGCATATTTTTTGTGCATCACCTTCAGCAGCCGCTTGATTTCCATCATGCTGATGGGCGGCGCTTCTTCCCGATGTTTAATCATATGAACCCTTTCAAAGTTAGGGCGATGAGGACATTACCACCGTCGCCCGCGGCGTTTTAGAGAAAACCGGGACATAACCTGCCCGTTCTACCAATTACACCGCGCGTCCCGGTAACGATGTCCTCTCCATAGCTAAAACGCGGCGTAAAATTTGAATCGCAAGCCATAAATTGAAGTCAGAAGTTGGAAGTTTGAAGTGGGAAGGAGAAAAGCGAAATTCGCCCTTCACTCTTCACCCTTCACACTTCGGTTATGGCACAATGATCGTGGCCGGCTGGCTCCACACGCGCCGTCGTTGGCCGGCTTGGTTCCTTTGGCGCGCGCCCGCCCCCACAACCGCGTGCCGCTGGTCTGACCCTTGAACGTCGTCCGGCTGGCGCTCGATGAACCCATCACTTGCCAATTCGCCTCCACCGTCGGGTCGGTCAGGCAGCGTGCATTTTCGTAGCCTTTATTGCCATAACCTCGTTGCCTTGTCCTGACGGATTGATGCAAGTCATTGCCCGACGCGATGCCACATTTCCTCGATGGAAGGATTTTTGCCGCCGCCCATCTGGTAATAATCATCCCCTTCCACCCGGATTCTGAATCCTGGATGCGCGCCCAGAAACCGCGTCATGATGCCCGTTGCCGCCTCGATGCTTTCCGTGTAGTGCTCGCCCTGAAGCGTGTAATGGCCGCTGGCGGAATACAGGATGTTTGAATTGGCGTCATAAGTGACGATGGCCCAATTGGTGAGCGTGAACGTTTTGAGATAACTGCCGGGGGACTGGAGGATGACAAAACCGCCGGTCCGCCTGGATTTCGCGCCCGTCAATTCCCATGTGCCCACCATCTCGCTCTTCAATTCATCCTCGCTTTGGGATATGGGCGTGTGCAGGACGTAATACTCCACCGGATTGTCCGCCTTCAATGCCGCCATCGCCCTCGTCTGCGCCGATGCCGCCCTTACTTTGAGAAAAAGGAACGTGATTCCAACCACGATTAAAATCACCACCAAAACCAGTGTGCCGACGATGACTGCTGTTCTTGTTTTTTCCGATGCCATAATTTCAATTCTCTCTAATTGTTGTCATTCATTCCACCTCATTCTCATGCTCTTCGTCATGTCGGGCGGCGCTGCTTTCAGTTCAACTTTTTTTGCTTCCGAAAAATTATGCCGATGACTATGCCACCAAACGCCGAGATGCTCAAAACCGAAGGTTCCGGCGCTGGATCAATAGCCAACCCTGAAACATCTCCAACCCCGGTCTCAAATACGCTTTCTGTTCCGTCCGGCGTGAATTCGTAAATGTTCCCGCTGGTGCTGCCCACAAAAAGATTTCCTGCGGCGTTAAAAGCCATGGCCGTTGGACCGTCCAACCCGGAGGCAAAAGTGCTTTTAGTTCCGCTCGTGTATTCATAGATGCTGCTTCCTGCACTCACAAACAGATCACCGGCATTATTAAAAGCCAGCCCAAACGGGCTGGATAAGCCGCTGGCAAAGGTGATTTTATTGTGTAATCCAATCAAAGGAATTTCGTAGATTTTGCCGCTGCCTGTATCTGCTTCAAAAAGATCGTTGTTGTTGAAGGCTATGCCATTAGGATCATCCAAGCCGGTAGCAAAGGTGCTCTTCGATCCAAACGTGGTTATTGAGGTAACTGTGTCTCCTGTCTGACTCGCCACATATAAATCTCCGTGCATGGCTATTCCGGAAGGGCTGGCGAACCCGGAGGAAAAAGTGCTTTGAACTCCGCCGGGCGTTATTTCAGTTATGTTGCCACCGGTCTGACTTGCCACAAACAAGTTGTCGTTAGAATCAAAGGCCAGTCCTTCAGGTTTAGCCAGCCCGGTTGAAAAAACACTTTCCGTTCCATCAGGCGTGAGTTCGTAAATGTTGCCACTGCTGTAATCCGACACAAAGAGATTCTGCGCCTGCGCGCCAATAGCGATCAAAATAATTGACCCAGAACAAACGGCCCTGCGAATCAAGGTTATCATAATCATAAAATGTGTGTGACGTTCACTTGCCGATCAATGTAAAAAGCTAAACCGCCGCCTGACGCTGCGCACGGTGATGGAGGCCGTCCACAAAGACGGAAACTGTTCCCATCTCATCCTCATGCTCCTCGTCATCCTCACTTGTTTAGTTGTTCGTTTGATTTAACATGGACTCAAAATCTCCAAGCTGGGAGCGGAATTCTTTGCCCCCCGGCAGGTATGTGTTTCGATATAGTCTGTGAATTCGCCTAACGTAAAAAACTAAACCACCGCCGACTTGTGAAAATAGTTAAAAAAGTGTCTCCCCCTCCGCAACTAATCGGAGAGGGAGACGGCACACAAACCACAAACATGAAAATGGTTTATGGCACAATGATCGAGGCCGGCTGGCTCCACGCACCGTCGTTTTCCGGTTTGGTTCCTTTGGCGCAAATACGCCACCACACGCGCGTTCCGCTGGTCTGACCCTTGAACGTCGTCCGGCTGGCGCTCGATGAACCCATCACTTGCCAATTCGCCTCCACCGTCGGGTCGGTCAGGCAGCGTGCATTTTCGTAGCCTTTATTGCCATAACCTCGTTGCCTTGTCCTGACGGATTGATGCAAGTCATTGCCCGACGCGATGCCACATTTCCTCGATGGAAGGATTTTTGCCGCCGCCCATCTGGTAATAATCATCCCCTTCCACCCGGATTCTGAATCCTGGATGCGCGCCCAGAAACCGCGTCATGATGCCCGTTGCCGCCTCGATGCTTTCCGTGTAGTGCTCGCCCTGAAGCGTGTAATGGCCGCTGGCGGAATACAGGATGTTTGAATTGGCGTCATAAGTGACGATGGCCCAATTGGTGAGCGTGAACGTTTTGAGATAACTGCCGGGGGACTGGAGGATGACAAAACCGCCGGTCCGCCTGGATTTCGCGCCCGTCAATTCCCATGTGCCCACCATCTCGCTCTTCAATTCATCCTCGCTTTGGGATATGGGCGTGTGCAGGACGTAATACTCCACCGGATTGTCCGCCTTCAATGCCGCCATCGCCCTCGTCTGCGCCGATGCCGCCCTTACTTTGAGAAAAAGGAACGTGATTCCAACCACGATTAAAATCACCACCAAAACCAGTGTGCCGACGATGACTGCTGTTCTTGTTTTTTCCGATGCCATAATTTCAATTCTCTCTAATTGTTGTCATTCATTCCACCTCATTCTCATGCTCTTCGTCATGTCGGGCGGCGCTGCTTTCAGTTCAACTTTTTTTGCTTCCGAAAAATTATGCCGATGACTATGCCACCAAACGCCGAGATGCTCAAAACCGAAGGTTCCGGCGCTGGATCAATAGCCAACCCTGAAACATCTCCAACCCCGGTCTCAAATACGCTTTCTGTTCCGTCCGGCGTGAATTCGTAAATGTTCCCGCTGGTGCTGCCCACAAAAAGATTTCCTGCGGCGTTAAAAGCCATGGCCGTTGGACCGTCCAACCCGGAGGCAAAAGTGCTTTTAGTTCCGCTCGTGTATTCATAGATGCTGCTTCCTGCACTCACAAACAGATCACCGGCATTATTAAAAGCCAGCCCAAACGGGCTGGATAAGCCGCTGGCAAAGGTGATTTTATTGTGTAATCCAATCAAAGGAATTTCGTAGATTTTGCCGCTGCCTGTATCTGCTTCAAAAAGATCGTTGTTGTTGAAGGCTATGCCATTAGGATCATCCAAGCCGGTAGCAAAGGTGCTCTTCGATCCAAACGTGGTTATTGAGGTAACTGTGTCTCCTGTCTGACTCGCCACATATAAATCTCCGTGCATGGCTATTCCGGAAGGGCTGGCGAACCCGGAGGAAAAAGTGCTTTGAACTCCGCCGGGCGTTATTTCAGTTATGTTGCCACCGGTCTGACTTGCCACAAACAAGTTGTCGTTAGAATCAAAGGCCAGTCCTTCAGGTTTAGCCAGCCCGGTTGAAAAAACACTTTCCGTTCCATCAGGCGTGAGTTCGTAAATGTTGCCACTGCTGTAATCCGACACAAAGAGATTCTGCGCCTGCGCGCCAATAGCGATCAAAATAATTGACCCAGAACAAACGGCCCTGCGAATCAAGGTTATCATAATCATAAAATGTGTGTGACGTTCACTTGCCGATCAATGTAAAAAGCTAAACCGCCGCCTGACGCTGCGCACGGTGATGGAGGCCGTCCACAAAGACGGAAACTGTTCCCATCTCATCCTCATGCTCCTCGTCATCCTCACTTGTTTAGTTGTTCGTTTGATTTAACATGGACTCAAAATCTCCAAGCTGGGAGCGGAATTCTTTGCCCCCCGGCAGGTATGTGTTTCGATATAGTCTGTGAATTCGCCTAACGTAAAAAACTAAACCACCGCCGACTTGTGAAAATAGTTAAAAAAGTGTCTCCCCCTCCGCAACTAATCGGAGAGGGAGACGGCACACAAACCACAAACATGAAAATGGTTTATGGCACAATGATCGAGGCCGGCTGGCTCCACGCACCGTCGTTTTCCGGTTTGGTTCCTTTGGCGCAAATACGCCACCACACGCGCGTTCCGCTGGTCTGACCCTTGAACGTCGTCCGGCTGGCGCTCGATGAACCCATCACCTGCCAGTTCGCCTCCACCGTCGGGTCGGTCAGGCAGCGTGCATGCAGGTAGCCTTTATTGCCATAGACGGCGTCCCAATGCGCGTCCGTTTCTCCAGGCTTGTCGCCGGTGGTAAGGGAAAAGTTCTGCACCTGACCGAGCTTGCCGATGGGCGTGCTGGGGGATTTCACTCCGAGACCCGAACTTTGAATCATCACCGCGTTGCCGCTGCTGACCTGATCCACATGCGAGCCGATGTTGACCAGGTTCTGCTTCACCACGGCCGTCGCCGCGTCGCGGTCGAGGATTGCCTGCGTCACCGCTTTTGCTGCGGTGTTATGCGCCTTGATTTTTGCGCGCAACGTTGCCACGGACGTTGTCAGTTTGGTTACCAGCGGGGCGGCGTCAGGAAAATTCGGATTGCCATCCATCGCATCTCCCACCGTGTCACCCTTGTCTGCTATACCACTCGCATCCAGTCCTTTCGTATCCACTTTGACTTTTGCCATATAGACTCCATTGGTTGCGGCCCGGCCTATCGGGAATAGATTCCAGTCAAACTGGCTGGAGAAGAATTCGAGACCCTTGCCGGGTCATTATTTATGTGTTCAAAACTTTTATACCAATGTCTTGTTTTAGTGTCAAGAAGTTTGTGAAATAAATCACAAGCTGCCTAAAATCAGGGTTTTAAGGTTAAAATGGCCTGCCGGAAATTGATTTTCCCGTTCGCCAAAATCAATTTTCCGTTCGCGAAAACGGGTTTTCCGTTGGGAAAAATCAAATTTCCGTTCGCCAAAGTGGTTTTGCCCATCGCCAAAGTGGTTTTGCCGTTCGCAAAAATGATTTTTCCCAACGTAAAAGCAGTTTTGTCGTTCGGAGAAATGGCTTTGCCGTTCGCAAAAATGAAATACCGGGACGGAATTCAGGTGATTTTGAGCCAGGGCACAGACGCCGGAGCCGCGTAGGAGTCGAGGTGACGAGACTCATTTCAATTTTGGATTGGCGATTGCGGATTGCGGATTTTTAGTCAGAGACTCCTCACGTCGTCTCCTACGGCGGGACGCACGGTGCCGGGTTTGATGGCGAAACGGGCCGGGGTTTATCTGTTCTGCCCGCAATGTGCGAACGCGTGGCCATGCCATCGGCTGACTGGCGGATTTTTTTAGCAGACTTGCATGATTCAATTTCATGTGCGAAGAATTAAATCTGACCATGGGGCAGTGGTTCAGGAAAATATAACAATCAACAAAATACTAAAATGAGTGCATACGATGATGATGACCGTGGTGGAAGTTCACCAGATCGTTCCCCAAATGATGACCGGAGCGATGTGATGAACCCGAACAATGACGCCTACGATGCCGACCAAGCAAATCAAGCATCGCAGAATGATGATTGAGCGGAACTATAACTAAATGGGCGCGTCGGCAACGGCGCGCCTTTTTATTTCACGGCAAGCGCCAGAGGCCGGAGCGGGGAAATTTTAACGCAGAGACGCAAAGACGCGGAGTCGCGGAGCGACAATGGAAATTAGCCAGCTACGAAGTGGCTGGTGTTGGCAAATAAATAAATTCGTCCCGCGAGGGACGATGGAACACGCCGGACATTTCCGGCGTCCTTTCAGGACGCAATGATTTATGGACGCATTACCAGACACTTCGTGTCTGGCTAATATCCAGTTGTCCCTTGCGGGACGAATCACGGCAGAAGCCAGAGGCCGGAACTGGAAATGATTTTAACGCAGAGACGCAAAGGCGCGGAGATGGAGTTGGAAGCGCCGCAGGCGCGGCGTGGTTGGAGCGCGGTTTGTCCCAAACCGCAGCGTGTGGCCGGCGACAGCGATTAGATTTTCCGAAATGCCTCCAGAGCGTCCACCTGCTGCGAGTTGTGACAACTCGCGCTCCTCAACCCGACGCTCCAAAGTCCATCAACGCACCGCGACGGCTTTCGAGGTCGTCACAGACGCCAATTCAACACCAGATTGATCATTCACCTGTTCCACGCCGGCCAGTCCGCTTATTTGATTAGCCAATGCCTGCCGTTCGGATTTGTCAGACATGGGGTCGTTCAGAGTCACCACTCCGTTAACAACCGAGGCCGACGTGCCATTGTTGAGGGTCTTTTCCGTCAAGAACATATTGAAGATCTCATCATTAACGACCTTGTCCGCCGCCATGCGCGCGGAAACAGGCGCCACTATCGGGGCCGGAACAGCATTAAAGTTTCCGGTGGCTGCCGGCTTATTCGCATCGGAAGCGTAGCCTGCCGACAAAGTGAGCGGCAGCGCGAGGCAAAGCAGCATCCTGCATTTGGAGTTAATTGACATAATTAATGTTCCTTTCGGTTTGTTTGTTAAATTGCGCCCGCTATTTTGCATTTTGGACGCTTCCGTTATCTTGGTTATAGTTGCATTCATAAGTTGTTGGTTCGTTCATTGGTAACAGTTGGTTTATATTTTTTACTTTCGTCCGATTTAAGCTTGGCTTGTGCCAGTTCGATTATTCAAAGCAACCGGCGAGTTCATGGAATGTTAAGGTGTTCAATTCAGGCTGCTTGCGTGATTTTAATAGTTACAAATAAAACGAATCAGGAACCAGGCGCGCCGGACATTGTGTAAGCTATTCCGACTACTTTCCGAACCGGAAGACCGTGATTCCTTCCGAATGCGCTTAAACAAAGGAGATTGCCGGATTTTTGAAAAGTGTAAGAAATTTCAGCCAGTTCACGGCAGACGCCAGAGGCCGGAGCGGGGAAATTTTAACGCAGAGACGCAAAGACGCGGAGTCG